>DAIOHA010000053.1:0-7752 GCA_036744955.1 Thermoleophilaceae bacterium
GGGGCCGCGACACCGCCGGCACGCTCGCCGCGATCGAGCCGCAGCTCACCTGGGGCTTCCGGAAGCTGTTCGAGCGGCTGGACGAGATGGCCGACGAGCTGCGTCGCGACCGCTCGCGCCCCAAGCTCGCCGCCGCGGTCGCCCTCTATCACCTGATGATCGAGGCGACGATCGCTCAAACGGGCCAGCACTTCATCCAGAGCTACCTCGAGGAGCGCGACGTCATGCCGGGCTTCCGCGAGGGGATCAGCAACGTGGCCGCCGATGAGCAGCGCCACATCGGCTTCGGCGTGAAGCTGCTCGCGGACCTTCAGAAGCAGGACTCCGACTGCGCGGCGGCGGTCGCCGAGGAGCTGCGCAACACCTCTCGCTTCTCGCTCGCCCTCTTCGTGCCGCCGGGCTGGGACCGGCGCTACACCGAGTGCTTCGGCTACACGCTCGAGGAAATCTACACCGACGGAACGCGCTCGATGGAATCGAAGCTGCGTGCCGCCGGCATGCCGCTCGACGAGCTGCCCGGCCCACCGATCATGCCGCTCGACATGAGCGCCGAGGAGCGCTCGAATCGCGTGATCGCCCTCCTGCGGGCGGGCTTCCTCGGCGAGAAGACCGGCCCCCCGGCCTCCGACCCCGAGTCGCAACGGCTCCTGTTCGACACGATGGGGCGAACCGCCGCGAGCGACCGCGTCGACGGTCCGACCGTGCTCCAGTGGGACTTCCGCGACGCCTCGCCCTGGCACCTGCGCCTCGCCAACGGCTCGACGACGGCCGAGCCGGGGCGCGTCGAGGACGCCGACCTGACGCTGCGCTGCAGCTACGAGGACTGGGTCGACGTCTTCTCGGGGCGGCTCGACCCGCGCCGCGCCCTCGCCACCGGGCGCCTGCGCCCGCGCGGGAGCGTCCGCACCCTGCTCAAGCTCCCGCGAGTGTTCGGCGGCTAGCGGGCCACCGGCGGGCGCGCGCCGCGCGCGAGCGCCAGGCCGGCGAGCACGAGCAGCGCCCCGAAGGCCAGAAAGCCGAGGTCCCAGCCGAGCGGCGCGCCGAGGTCGTCGCGCACGTGGTGGATCCCGAGGAGCTGGTGGTCGACGACCCCCTCGACGAGGTTGAAGCCACCCCAGCCGGCGAGCAGCAGGCCGACGTGCAGGCGCCACGGCGGCGCCAGCTCGCCTCTCTGCCAGGCGCGGACTGCGAGCGACACGCCGACCACCACGCACACCCACGTCGCGGCGTGGAAGAAACCGTCGGCGAGCGTGTTGACCTCGAGACCAGCGACCGTGGTTGCGGGATTTCCGCGCGTGCTTGTGAGCATGTGATGCCACTGCGCGATCTGGTGGAGGACGATGCCGTCGACGAAGCCGCCGAGGCCTATCCCGAGCAGGAGGCCCGGCGCCCTCGGCACCGTGCGCTCTCCCGCGGGCGCGCCACTCAAGCCGGTTCGGCGCGGCCTGCCCACTCGCGCATGGCTTGCATGGCCGGGGCGAGCTCGCGACCGCGCTCGGTGAGCGAGTAGGTGACGGTGATCGGTGACCCCGTCTCGACGTGGCGCTCGACGAGGCCGGCGTCGGCCAGCTCGCGCAGGCGCTCTGTTAGCACGCGCTGAGACAGGCCCGGGACCGCGCGCGCGAGCTCGTGGAAGCGCGCGGGACGCTGGAGCAGGAGGTCGACGATCACCGCGCTCCATCGCTTCCCGAACAGCGCGAACGCACTGGCGAGCCGCGGGCACGCTTGAAGCTCCGCCGGTCCGGTCTCCTCTGCGCGAGCGCTCACCAGTGCTATGGTACCCGACGTACTGAATGTAACTGGGTAGCTCGCTGGAAGCGACTACGGAAAGGAGAGTGGGAGATGGAGGTCGGTCTCTTCCTCATTCACGTCCTCGTGGGAGCGCTCGTCGCCGCGCACGGGGCGCAGAAGCTGTTCGGAGCGTTCGGGGGGCCCGGGCTCGAGGGCTTCGGCGGCTTTCTCGCTTCGCTCGGTCTGAGGCCGCAGCGAGCGCTCGCGGTCGCCGCAGGCGCGACTGAGGTCGCGGGAGGCGTGCTGCTCGCGCTCGGGCTGGCCACGCCGCTCGCCGCCCTGCTCATCGTTTCGGTGATGCTCGTCGCCGCGCGCACAGCCCACGCCGGCAAGGGGCTGTGGGTCTCCGAGGGCGGCTGGGAGCTGCCGCTCGTCCTCGGCGCGGTCGCCGTTGGCCTCGCATTCAACGGAGCGGGCCAGTGGTCCCTCGACGCCGTCATCGGGTGGGACGTCGCCGGGCTCGTCTGGGGCCTCGGGGCGCTCGCGCTCGGTGTGCTCGGAGGGCTCGGCGTGCTCGTCGCCGGCCGTGCGCGGGAGTCGGCGCGCCACGCGACGCCGGCGGGCGCCTAGGCGTAAGGCGGTCGAACGTCGCCCCGCCCGTCTCCGGACGCGGCGCGGCGGCGCTCGGGCGCTCCGGGGCGGACTGGCGACGACTCGCTTCACCCGGTGAGATAGCGCTGCAGGCTCGGCGTCACCCGGGCGACGAGCTCCTCCCGATCCGCCGAGGCGAGCGGCTCGACCCGGAGCACGTAGCGCGCGACGATCAGGCCGGCCAGCGCCGAGCCCGTGAGCGCGGCGCGTAGCTGGGCATCAGGCTCGCCGGCCACGAGCGCGAGGCGCGGGACCATCTCGCCCTCGACGAAACCCCGCAGGGTCGCCGCCGCGGCCTCGTGCGAGCTGGCCGAGCGAATCAGCGCGACCAGCGAGGCCTGCGCCTCGGGGTCGTCCCACGTCTCGAGCGCTCGGCGCACGAGGCGCTCGCCGATGGAGTCGCGGCTCCCGTCCAGCGCCTGCGAGACCAGCTCCGCCGGGTTCGCCGCTAGCGACATCGCGGCTGCGAACAGACGGTCCTTGCTGCCGAAGAAGTAGTGGACAAGCGCCGCGTCGACACCCGCCCTGGCGGCGACGCTCCGGATCGTCGCGCCCGCGTAACCGCCCCGAGCGAACTCGGCGCGCGCCGCGGCGAGCACGTCGTCGCGGGCGGTAGAGCCGCCGGCGCGCCGGCCGCGACCGCGTCGCTGGATCTGGTCGGCGCCCGGCGACGTGCGTCCCGGCCTCTGGACATCCGCCTTCCTCATCGCATGTTGAAATCTAGCCCCAGCGTGTTACGGTGCTATTCAGCTTACGATGAAAAGGAGGCGGGTAAATGGCGAACCTCTCCGAGCTCGACCCTTCGGTTGCGACGTCGACCGTCACTTGCTGCATCGCCGGCTGCGGCCCGGCCGGCGCCATGCTCGGCCTGCTCCTGGCGCGAGCCGGCGTCGAGGTGCTCGTCCTCGAGAAGCACGACGACTTCTTCCGCGACTTCCGCGGCGACACCGTCCACCCCTCGACGCTCGAGGTGATCGAGGAGCTCGGCATGCTCGACCGCTTCGCCCAGATCCCCCAGCAGCACACCGCGAAGCTTCGCGCCTGGACCGATGGCGGCACCGTCGAGCTCGCGGACTTCGGGTCCGCGGGGCTCCGCCATCCGTACATCGCGTTCGTCCCGCAATGGGACCTGCTCGACTTCCTGACCGACGCTGCGGGTGAGCACCCGGGCTTCGACCTGCGTCTCGGAGCGGAGGTCGTCGACCTACGGTGGCAGGGGACTCGGGTCGCGGGAGTGCGGTACCGCGACCGGGACGGGCTGCACGATGTTGCGGCGACTCTCACAGTGGCGGCCGACGGGCGCGACTCCGACGTGCGCAGGCTCGCCGGGCTGGAGCCGGTTCAGTACGGAGCGCCGATGGACGTGCTGTGGTTCCGCCTCTCGCGATCGCCGTCGGACCCCACCGAGAGCGTCGGGCGCGTGAGCACCGGGCGCTTTATGGCGATGATCGACCGGGGTAGCTACTGGCAGATCGGCTACGTCGTCCCCAAGGGCGGCGACTCGCGGCTGCGGGCCGGCAGCATCGACGCCCTGCGCGCGTCGGTGCGCGAGCTCGTCCCCAGCTTCGCCGATCGCACGGAGCGGGAGCCAGGGAGCTGGGACGACGTCAAGACGCTCTCGGTCCAGGTCGATCGGCTGCGGCGGTGGCACCGGGCGGGCTTGCTGTGCATCGGCGACTCCGCCCACGCCATGTCGCCAATCGGCGGGGTGGGGATCAACCTCGCGGTCCAGGACGCGGTGGCCGCGGCCAACCTGCTGGCCGAGCCATTGCGCGCCGGCCGCCTGCGGGAGCGCGACCTCGCCCGGGTCGCGTGGCGCCGCTGGCTTCCGACGGTCTTGACTCAGGGCCTCCAGCGGCTCGTGCAGCGCCGGCTGCTCGCGCCCCTGCTCGAGCGCCGACAGCCCCGAGGCGCGCGGGTCCTTGGCGCCCTCGCGCGCGTGCAGGCCCTCCGGCGCGTACCCGCGCGGCTGATCGGGGTCGGCGTGCTGCCCGAGCATGTGAGGTCGCACGCGGCCCCGAGCCGCGTCCGCGCGCCCTAGTCGAGCGCGTCGAGCCGCGCAACGATCTCCTCGGCGTGGCGCACGAACGCGCCCGGGTCGAAGATCGCCTCCAGGTCGAGGTCCGGGGCGACGGCGGCGAGCAGCTCGCGGAATGGCGTGCCCGTGTCCCACGCGCGCTGGGCGTTCTCCTGAACGATGCGGTACGCGTCGTCGCGCGAACGCCCCGACGCGACGACGGCGAGCAACGCGCGCTGGGAGTAGAGCGCCCCGTGCGTGGCCTCGAGGTTCGCCCGCATGCGGTCGACATGGACGGTCATGCCCTCGACGACGCGCGTTGCGAGCGACTGCATGTAGTCGAGCAGAATTGTCGCGTCGGACAGCGCGACTCGTTCGACGGACGAGTGCGAGATGTCGCGCTCGTGCCACAGCGCCACGTCCTCGCCGCCCGCCTGCGCATAGCCGCGCATAAGGCGCGCGAGCCCGGTGATGCGCTCGCACACGATCGGGTTGCGCTTGTGGGGCATCGCCGAGGACCCCTTCTGCCCGGCGCGGAACGGTTCCTCGACCTCGCGCACCTCGGTGCGCTGGAGGTGGCGGACCTCGGTGGCGAAGCGCTCGAGCCCTGCGCCGGCCAGAGCGACCGCGCTCAGCAGCTCGGCATGGCGGTCGCGGGCCACGACCTGCGTCGACACGCTCTCACGCTCGAGCCCGAGCCGCTCGAGCACGGCGGCCTCGACATCGGGGCCGTTGGCCGAGTATGTGCCGACCGCCCCCGACAGCGCCCCGACCGCGACGCCGGCGAAGGCGCGCTCGAGGCGTTCGACGTTGCGGTCGGCCTCGAAGGCGAAGCCCGCGAGCTTGACGCCGAAGGTCGTCGGCTCGGCATGGACGCCGTGCGTGCGCCCGACGCACAGCGTGCGCGCGTGCTCGCGCGCACGGGCGGCGAGCGCATCGCGATACGCGCGCGCCCCCGCGAGGCAGATCTCTCCCGCCGCGCGAAGCTGAAGCGCGAGCGCGGTGTCGAGCACGTCGGAGGAGGTGAGGCCGTGGTGGACCCACCGCCCCGGCTCGCCGACCGAGGAGGCGACGACGTCGACGAACGCGGCCACGTCGTGGTCGGTCACGCGCTCGCGCTCGCGCACCGCCTCGACGCTGAAGGTCGCGCGCTCCCGGATCGCCTGCACGTCGTCGGGTGGAACCTCGCCGTGCTCGGCTAGGACGTCGACCGCCGCGAGCTCGACCTCGAGCCAGGTCGCGAGCTTGCGCTCCTCCGACCAGACCGCGCCGATCTCCGGGCGCGTGTAGCGCTCGATCACGGGCGGGGCGCGCTCAGGGCGCGCAGGCGACGCCTCACGCGCCGAGGATGCGCGCGGCGAGCACGGCGGCGTTGCGCGCGCTGTCCACGCCGACGCAGCCGACCGGGACGCCCGGCGGCATCTGCGCGATGGCGAGCAGTGCGTCGAGCCCGCCGGCCACCGAGCTAGAGCTCGTGAGCGGAACGCCGATCACGGGTAGGTCGGTGTGCGCGGCGACGACGCCCGGCAGCGCGGCCGCCAGGCCGGCACCGGCGATGATCACCCGCAGGCCGCGCATGCGCGCGTTCTTTGCGTAGTCGGCGACGACGTCGGGGTCGCGGTGCGCGCTCATGACGCGCGTCTCGTGGCTGATGCCGCGCTCGTCGAGCTCGCGGCTCGCCTTCTCCATCGCCGCCATGTCGCTCTTCGAGCCCATGACGATGCCGACGCGCGGGGCGTCGACCTCGAGCTCGTCGAACTCGCCCGCGACCTCCGTCTCGACCTCGGGCGGCGCCGGTGCGGGGCGTGGCTCGGTCACGCCCCCACCCCCTCGACCGCGCGCGCGGCGATGTCGCCGCGCAGCTGGCGGCCGTCGAAGTCGATCCGCTCCGCCGCCGAGTAGGCGCGCTCACGCGCCTCAGCGAGGGTCGCGCCGAGCCCCGTGACGTTGAGGACACGCCCGCCCGCGGTCACAAGCTCGCCACCGTCCTCGGCGGTGCCAGCGTGCAGGACCTCGACGCCCTCGACCGACTCCGCGTCCTCGAGCCCCTCGATGCGGTCGCCGCGCGACGACGACTCGGGGTAGCCGCGCGAGGCGAGCACCACGGTGACGGCCGCGTCGTCCGAGAAATCGAGCTCGGCACCGGCCAGGGCGCCGGGCCGGATCGAGGCCTCGAGCGCCTCGAGCAGGTCCGAGCGCAGGCGCGGCAGGATCGCCTGGGTCTCGGGGTCGCCGAAGCGACAATTGAACTCGAGCACCTTTGGCCCGCTCTCGGTGAGCATGAGGCCCGCGTAGAGGACGCCGTGGTAGGCGGTCCCGCGATGGCGCAGCTCGTCGACGACGGGTGCGTGGATCGCCTGCACGAGCTCCTCGGCGTGGTCGCGGTCGATCTCGGTCACGGGCGAGTAGCTTCCCATGCCGCCGGTGTTAGGGCCCTCGTCCCCCTCACGGATCCGCTTGTAGTCGCGCGCCGGCGCCATCGGGATCGCGTGCTCGCCGTCGCACAGCGCGAGTAGCGAGACTTCCTCGCCGGCGAGGAAGTCCTCCATGACCACCGTCGTCGCGCCGAAGCGGCGCTCGCCGAAGAAGGCCTCGACCGCCGTACGCGCGTCGTCCTCGTTGCCACATACCGCGACGCCCTTTCCGGCCGCGAGCACGTCGGCCTTGAGCACGAGCGGGTAGTCGGCGCCGGCGATCGCGGCGAGCGCGGAGTCGCGGTCGCGCAGGACGGTATGGGCGGCGGTGGGGACGCCGGCGGCCTCCATGATCTCCTTGGCATAGGCCTTCGAGCCCTCGATCCGCGCTGCGCCGGCGGTCGGCCCGAAGCCGCGCACGCGCGCGTCGGCGAGCCCGTCGACGATGCCGGCTACGAGCGGCGCCTCCGGGCCCACCACCACGGACTCGACGCCCTCCTCATGCGCGGCGGCGATCAGACGGCGCGTATCGTCGGCGGCGATGTCGAGGCAGCGCACTCCGTCACGGGCGATGCCCGGATTGCCCGGAGCGCACACGAGCTCCGGCGGCGCTGGCCCACGCAGCAGCGCGCGCACGAGCGCATGCTCGCGCCCTCCGCCGCCCACCACGAGCACGCGTGCCATCGACTAGAGCGAGGAGATGAAGTCGTCGACCGGGATGGCGGGCAGCGACTCGTACTTCGCCGTTCCGCGCGACCCGAGCTCCAGCGAAATGCGCGCCATCGTCTGCTCGTCGGGAGCGTCGATCACGTTCACGAAGTCGAACTGGCCGAGCGTCGCCCACTGCGCCTTGACCTCCGCGCCGAGCTGCTCGATCTCGCGGTTCACCTCCTTGATCCGCTGCGGGTTGTTCTTGATCGTCTGCACGCCCTCGGGGGA
>DAIOHA010000054.1:0-7679 GCA_036744955.1 Thermoleophilaceae bacterium
CCGCTCGTGCCCGTCGAGCTCGTCATCGACCACTCCGTGCAGGTCGACGTCTTCGCCCGGCCCGATGCCTTCGAGCGCAACGCCGACCGCGACTACGAGCGCAACCGCGAGCGCTACGCCTTCCTGCGCTGGGGCCAGGGCGCCTTCGAGGGCCTGCGCGTGGTGCCGCCGGCCACCGGCATCGTCCACCAGGTCAACCTCGAGCATCTCGCGCGCGTGGTCTTCGTCGACGAGAAACAGGGCGTCGCCTATCCCGACACGCTCGTCGGCACCGACTCGCACACGACAATGGTGAACGGGCTCGGGGTGCTCGGCTGGGGCGTCGGCGGGATCGAGGCAGAGGCCGCCATGCTCGGCCAGCCGGTCTCCATGCTCATCCCCCAGGTCGTGGGCTTCAAGCTCGGCGGCGAGCTGCCCGAGGGAGCGACGGCCACCGACCTCGTCCTCACCGTCACCGAGATGCTGCGCGCGCGCGGGGTCGTAGGGAAGTTCGTCGAGTTCCACGGGCCCGGCCTCGCGCGCCTGCCGCTGGCCGACCGGGCGACGATCGGCAACATGAGCCCCGAGTTCGGCTCGACGTGCGCGATATTCCCGATCGACGCGGAGACGCTCCGCTACCTCGAGTTCTCGGGTCGCTCGAGCGCGCTGCTGGAGCTCGTCGAGGCCTACGCGCAGGAGCAGGGCCTGTGGCACGACGAGGGCTCGCCCGAGCCGTCCTTCTCGGAGACGCTCGAGCTCGACCTGGCCGACGTCGAGCCGTCACTCGCCGGCCCCAAGCGGCCGCAGGACCGCGTGCCGCTGCGCGCCGCGCGCGAGGCGTTCCGAGCGGCGCTCGCCGACGAGCTGCCCGAGGGTCGCACGAAGGTCGACGAGGAGTCGGAGGAGTCGTTTCCCGCCTCCGACCCGCCCGAGGACGCGGCGCCCGGGAGCGAGGATCCCGATGCGGAGGAGAAGGCGCCCGCACCCGCTCATCCGCGGGCGTCCGAGGCCGCGGTCGCCGCGAGCGCGAACGGCGCCGGCGAGGGGTCCGCAAACGGCGCAGGCGCGCACGTCACGCTCGAGGACGGCACCGACGTCGAGCTCGACCACGGCGACGTGGTCATCGCGGCGATCACGAGCTGCACGAACACCTCGAACCCGTCGGTCATGCTCGGCGCGGGCCTGCTGGCCCGCAACGCGGCCGAGCGGGGGCTGCGCTCCAAGCCATGGGTGAAGACCTCGCTCGCGCCGGGGTCAAAGGTCGTGACCGAGTACCTGCGCCGCGCGGAGCTGCTCGACGACCTCGAGGCACTCGGCTTTCATCTCGTCGGCTACGGGTGCACCACCTGCATCGGCAACTCGGGCCCGCTCCCCGAGGAGATCTCCGAGGCCGTCGGCGAACACGACCTCGCGGTGGTCTCCGTGTTGTCGGGCAACCGCAACTTCGAGGGGCGGATCAACCCCGACGTGAAGATGAACTACCTCGCCTCCCCGCCGCTGTGCGTGGCCTACGCGCTCGCCGGCACGGCCGACATCGACCTGACGAACGAGCCGCTCGGCCAGGGCTCTGGCGGCGACGACGTCTATCTGAGCGACATCTGGCCCTCGGCCGACGAGGTCGCCCGCACGGTCACCGCCGCGGTGCAGCCCGAGATGTTCCGCTCGAGCTACGCGGGCGTGTTCGAGGGAGACGAGCGCTGGCGCGCGCTCGACTCCCCCGGGGGCGACCGCTTCGCCTGGGACGAGGAGTCGACCTACATCCGCCGGCCGCCGTTCTTCGACGGCGTGGCCGACGAGCCCGAGCCGGTCGAGGACGTCGTCGGCGCGCGCGTGCTCGCCAAGCTCGGCGACAGCATCACCACCGACCACATCTCCCCCGCCGGGGCGATCAAGGAGACCTCACCCGCGGGCGAGTACCTGCGCGAGCACGGCGTCGAGAAGCGTGAGTTCAACTCCTACGGCGCGCGGCGCGGCAACCACGAGGTCATGGTGCGCGGAACCTTCGCCAACGTGCGCCTGCGCAACGAGCTCGCGCCGGGCACCGAAGGCGGCGTCACGCGGCATCTGCCCGACGGCGTGGAGACCTCGATCTACGAGGCCGCCCTCCGCTACCGCAGTGACGGCGTGCCGCTGGTGGTGCTGGGCGGGAGCGAGTACGGGTCCGGCTCCTCGCGCGACTGGGCGGCCAAGGGCACGCTCCTGCTCGGCGTGCGCGCGGTTCTCGCCGAGTCGTTCGAGCGCATTCATCGCTCCAACCTGATCGGCATGGGCGTGCTCCCGCTCCAGCTCCCCGACTCCGCCGCGGCGCTCGGGCTGAGCGGCGAGGAGGAGTTCTCGATCACCGGCGTCGCCGAGCCGCTCGACCGGGGCGAGGTCCCCGCGGAGGTCGACGTGAGCGCCGGCGAGGTGAAGTTCCGTGCGCGGGTGAGGATTGACACGCCCAAGGAGGCGGAGTACTTCCGCCACGGGGGCATCCTGCCCTACGTCCTGCGGCGGCTGCGCGCCGCCACGGGCTAGACCGAGGCCGACCCCTCGCCCGGGTGCGGCGCCGGCGGCTCGGCCGGTCGCTTGAAGATCGTCGGCTCGGGCGGCGGCGCGTCGGGGGCGGGCTCGGCGCCGACGGGCGCTGCGGGCTCGGGTCTTCGCCCGTGCGCGCGCTCGGCCGGGCGCACCCAGAGCTCGTCGGTGAGGATGTGCATCGTCGACAGCACCGGCACGGCGACGAACAGCCCGATCGGCCCGAACAGCGCGCCCACGGCGACGACGCCCACGGCGATCACCGCCGGGTGCAGGCGCACGGCCTGCGACATGACCAGCGGGATCACGAGGTTGCTCTCGATCTGCTGCACGGCGAGGTAGACGAGCAGCACGAGCAGCGCACGCTCGGGCGAGTCGGTGAGCGCGAGCAGGACCGGCGGGAGGCCGCCGAGGACCGAGCCGAAGTACGGGATGACCACGAGCAGCGCCGAGAAGACCGAGAACAGCAGCGCGTAGTCGAGGCCCACGAGCGTGAGGCCGATGTAGAGCAGCGTCCCGCTGATGAGCATGTCGGCGAGCACGCCTCGGATCCAGCCGACCCAGGCGGTGCGCAGCCGGGCCATCACGTGCAGGGCCCACTGGCGGCGCACGGGCGGAAAGAGGTTGACGATGCCGTCGAGCAGCGGCTGCGGGCGCACGGCGATGTAGTACGCCACCAGCACGACGAGGACGGCGGTGAAGACGACGCCGACCACGCCGAGGCCGAGCGAGAGCAGCGGCTCGATCACGGTCAGCGGCCGGTCGAGGAAGCGGTTGACGAGGCCCTTGATCTGCGACGCGCCGCCGTCGGGTTGGCCCCCGACGAGGTCGACGTAGCGCGAGCGCAGGTCCTCGAGCATCGCCGGCGTGCTGCTCGCGAGCGACTGGAGCTGGTCGACGATCGTCGGGATGACGAGGTTGAAGAGCTCGGCGATCAGGCCCGCCCCGAGCGCGAGCGCCAGAAACGCGCCGAGCGGTCGCGGGATTCGGACCCGCTCGAGCAGGCCGGCGAAGCCCGACACCGGTATGGCGACGAGCACCGTGATCAGCACGAGCAGGATCAGCGTGGCGAGCGCCTGAAAGAGCAGCACGGCCGCCACGAGCACCGCCGCGAGCAGAACCGCCTTGAGCTGCGGCGCGAGGTGCGACTCGAGCACAGGGGCGCCGGCGGGCTCGGCCTCTGCACCACCGCGCGAGGCGACCGCCTCGAGATCGCGATCGTCGGTCGGGCCGTGGGGGCGGTCGGGGCCGGCACTCACGGGCGTTCTCCCTCTTCCTGATATTCTCGGCGGGCGCTCGGACGCGAGCGGGGTCCGTGTCCGGGAGCTGCGTGCATCCCGGCAGGATCGCATCCGCACGGACCCGGACGGCGACGCCGCGGCGCGGGAGTATCGTCGCCGCCATGACGATCCGGGTGTCCACCGCGCCCGCGCCAGCGCCGCGGGGGGAAGGCGCGCGCGCCACGGCCGCTGCGCAGCTCGAGCGGCTCGAGCGCGCCTGCGCCGGCCTCGAGGCGCCGTTCGCGTGCGTCGACCTCGACGCGCTGTGGGCCAACGCCTCCGACCTCGCGCGGCGCGCGCACCCGAAGCCGATCCGACTCGCGAGCAAGTCGGTGCGCTGCCGCCGGCTCCAGGCCGCGGTGCTCGGGCGCGAGACGGGCTTTCGCGGAACGCACTGCTTCACGCTGCCCGAGGCGCTGTGGCTCGCCGAGCACGGCTTCGACGACCTGCTCGTCGCCTATCCGACCGCCGACCGGCGCGCTCTGGGGGCGCTCGGCGCACGCGGCGACGCGGCGATCACGCTCACCGTCGACTCGGTCGCCCACCTCGACCTGATCGAGGCGGCGGCCGCCCCGAGTCCCGAGGCGCCGGTCCGTGTCTGCATCGACGTCGACCTGAGCCTGCGCGCGCTCGGCGGCCGGCTCCACTTCGGGGTACGGCGCTCGCCGCTGCGCCGCCCGGAGCAAGCTGCAGCCCTCGCGCATGAGATCGTCGCGCGGCCCGGGCTCGAGCTCGCGGGCCTCATGGGCTACGAGGCTCAGATCGCCGGCGTCCCCGACCGCCCCATGGGGCGACCGGCGCTCCGCCTCGCCATTCGAGCCCTCAAGCGGCTCTCCGCACGCGAGCTCCTGGCGCGGCGCGCGTCCGTCGTCGCCGCCGTGCGCGAGGTCGCACCGCTTGCGCTCGTGAACAGCGGCGGCACCGGAAGCCTCGAGCTAAGCGCCCGCGATCCCGCAGTGACCGAGGTAACGGCCGGCTCCGGCCTCTACGGGCCCGCCCTCTTCGACGGCTACGAGCGCTTCCGCCCGCGTCCGGCGGCGCTCTTCGCGCTGCCGGTGGTACGGCGGCCGTCTGGAGGTGTGGCCACGGCGCTCGGCGGCGGCCTGCTCGCCTCGGGCGCGGGCGACCGCGATCGCCTGCCCTCGCCCCACCTTCCGCCGGGGTTGCGCCTCGACGCACGCGAGGGCGCCGGCGAGGTGCAGACGCCATTGCTCGGCGAAGGCGCCGGCCGGCTCGCGGTCGGCGACCGCGTATGGTTGCGCCACGCCAAGGCGGGCGAGCTGTGCGAGCGCTTCAACACGCTCTATCTGATCGAGGGCGACCGCGTCGTCGACGAGGTCCCGACCTACCGCGGCGAGGGCCTTTCCTTCCTCTAGGGCGTCGCGCCCGCCCGCGCCGGCCGCCCCAGCACCCGCTCGACGCCCGCGCTCGTGAAGCGACCCTCAGGGTCGAGGCGCGCGCGCACCGACGCGAAGCGGTCCCAGTCGGGATAGCGCTCGCGCAGGGTCGCCGCCGTGCCGAAGTGGTGCTTGCCCCAGTGCGGGCGCGCGCCGAGCTCGACCATGAGCTCCTCGACGGCGCCGAAGAACCCTCGCGCGGGCATTCCCTCGTAGACGTGGGCAGCGACGTAGGCCGTCGCGCGCCTGGTCGCCGGGCTCAGGTGGGCGTCGTCGGCCGCGACGAACCGGAGCTCGATCGGGAAGTTCACGGGCAGCCGGCGCTCCTCGACGAGCGCACGCACCCGCCGCACCGCGGTCGCCGCCGCGGCTCGCGGGAGCGCGTACTCCATCTCGCTGAAGCGGACGAGGCGCGGGCTCGCGAAGATGCGATACGAGGCGTCGATCCGCTCGCGGGTCCCGGCGAGACGCCCAACGAGGCGGTTGAGCCGCGGAATCGAGCCCGGAGAGCGCCGGCCCACACGGCACAGCAGCTCGAGGGTGTGGTTCTGAACGAGCACGTCCTCGGCGTACTCGCGCGTCCGGCCGCGCGGCTCAGGTGGGCGGTCGACCCGATCGCTGCGGCGCGTCAGCGCGAGCGGGCTGTAGGGAAAGGTGAAGAGCTCGAAGTGGTCGTGGCCTTCGACGAGCGCGTCGAGTCGGTCGAGCGTCGGCTCGAGCGGCAGCGGCTCGTCGACGCCGCGGAGCGAGAAGGCGGGGACGCACCGGAGGGTGACCGCGGTCACGACACCGAGCGCGCCGAGGCTCACGCGCGCCGCGCGGAGGGCTTCGGGATCGCCGTCGGCGGCGAGCTCGACGACCCGCCCGTCGGCGAGCACGAGCTCGAGCGCCTCGACCTGGGCCGAGAGGTTGGGAAAGCGTCCGCCGGTCCCGTGAGTGCCCGTGGCGAGCGCCCCCGCGAGCGTCTGCGCGTCGATGTCGCCAAGGTTCTCGAGCGCGAGCCCGTGCTCGGCGAGCCGCTCGTTCAGCGCGCGCAGCCGGATCCCCGCCTCGACGCGCACGCGTCCGCCCGCACGATCCACGTCGAGCAGGGCGTCCATGCCGCCCGTGTCGAGCAGCGTTCCGTTCGTGGGCACGAGGTCGGTGAAAGAGTGGCCGCTGCCCGCGACCCGCACGGTGCGACCCGCCGCTGCCGCCCGGTCGAGCGCCGCCACGACCTCGGCGACGCTCCTCGGGTGCTCGAGCGCGACCGGCCGACAGCTCTGCTCGCGCGACCAGTTGCGCCACATGAGCGTCAGCTAGAGCTCAGCTCCCGGCGCGACCGTCTACAGCGGGATGTTCCCGTGCTTGCGCTTCGGCCGGTCGACGCGCTTGGT
Organism: Thermoleophilaceae bacterium; assembly: GCA_036744955.1. Lineage (GTDB taxonomy): Bacteria > Actinomycetota > Thermoleophilia > Solirubrobacterales > Thermoleophilaceae > JACCUC01. The sequence continues at coordinate 6,550 of DAIOHA010000054.1, forward strand.
CTGGAGCGTCGCGAGCGCCCGGATCAGCCGCGGGCGTGTCTCGTGCGGCACGATCACGTCGTCGATGTAGCCGCGCTCGGCTGCGGAGAATGGGTTCGCAAAGCGCGCCTTGTAGTCGTCGATCAGCCGCTTGCGCCGCTCGTCCGGCGTCGGCGAAGTCGCGATGTCGCGGCGGTGGATGATGTTGACCGCACCCTCGGGGCCCATGACCGCGACCTCCGCGGTCGGCCACGCGAAGTTGAAGTCGGCGAGCATGTGCTTTGAGTTCATGACGTCGTAGGCGCCGCCGTAGGCCTTGCGCGTGACCACGGTCAGCTTCGGCACCGTCGCCTCGGTGAACGCGTACAGGAGCTTCGCCCCGTGGCGGATGATGCCGCCCCACTCCTGCGTCGTGCCGGGCAGGAAGCCGGGCACGTCGGTGAAGGTCACGAGCGGGATGTTGAAGGCGTCGCAAAAGCGCACGAAGCGCGCGCCCTTGACCGACGCGTCGATGTCGAGCACGCCGGCGAGCTGGCGTGGCTGGTTGCCGACGATTCCCACCGCGTGCCCACCGAGCCGCGCGAAGCCGCAGATGAGGTTGGTGGCGTAGTGCTCGTGGACCTCGAAGAACTCGCCGGCGTCGAACACGTGCCCAACCACATCGCGCATGTCGTACGGCTTGTTCGGGTTGTCGGGGACGAGCCGGTCGAGCTCCTCGTCCATGCGATCAGGCTCGTCGCCTGAGTCGAGCCGCGGCGGGGCCTCGAGGTTGTTCTGCGGCAGGAACGACATGAGGTAGCGGACGTCCTCGAGGCACGCCTCCTCGTCGTCGGAGGCGAAGTGCGCGACGCCCGAGGTCGTGTTGTGGCTCATCGCGCCGCCGAGTTCCTCGAACTCAACCTCCTCGCCGGTGACCGTCTTGATCACGTCGGGCCCCGTGATGAACATGTGCGAGGTCTCCTTCACCATGAAGATGAAGTCGGTCATCGCCGGCGAGTACACGGCGCCGCCCGCGCACGGACCCATGATCAGGCTGATCTGCGGGATCACGCCCGAGCACTGCACGTTGCGCACGAAAACGTCGCCGTAGGCGCCGAGCGAGACGACGCCCTCCTGGATGCGCGCGCCGCCGGAGTCGTTGATGCCGATGA
>DAIOHA010000055.1:0-1144 GCA_036744955.1 Thermoleophilaceae bacterium
ACCGGCACGCCGGCCCGCGCCAGTCGCACGGCGAGGCCGAAGCCGAGCGCGCCGGTGCCGCCGACGATGGGGACGGGGGAGGGGCGCACGCGGCGGCGAGCCTAGCGGTCGCGGGTAGGCTCGCGAGCATGGAGAGCGACCGCTTCGTGCAGGTTCGCGAGGTGGGGCCGCGAGACGGCTTCCAGAACGAGCCGGAGACGATCGCCACCGCCAACAAGGTGCGGCTGATCGAGATGCTCGGACGCACCGGGCTGCGCCGCCTCGAGGTCACGAGCTTCGTACGCGCCGACGTGATCCCGCAGCTCGCCGACGCGCCCGACGTGCTGCGGGCGATCGCGCTCCCGCCGGAGGTCTCCGCGTCGGTGCTCGTACCCAACCAGCGCGGGCTCGAGAACGCGCTCGCGCTGCGCGAGCGCGACGACGGGACGTCGCGCTTCGACGAGGTCAACCTTTTCCTGTCGGCGACCGATACGCACAACCGCCGCAACGTCAACCGCTCGGTCGAGGAGTCGCTCGCGGGGATCGAGCGGACCGTCAACCGGGCGCTCGCCGCCGGCCTACGCGCCGAGGGCGTCGTCTCCGTGGCCTTCGGCTGCCCGTACGAGGGCGAGGTTGCCCCGAAGCGCGTGCTTGCGATCGCAGAGCGTCTCGCCGCTGCGGGCTGCGCGGAGGTCGCCTTCGGCGACACGACCGGCATGGCGAACCCCCGGCAGGTACACGAGTTCTTCGTCACAGCGCGCGAGCGCCTCGAGGCGCGAGTCGAGCTGACCGCGCACTTTCACAACACGCGCGGCCAGGGCCTCGCCAACGTCCTAGCCGCGCTCGAGGCGGGCGTGCGCTCCTACGAGTCGTCGTTCGGCGAGCTCGGCGGCTGTCCGGTGCCGCGCGGCGCGACGGGCAACATCGCGACCGAGGACCTCGTCTCGATGCTCCACGAGATGGGCTACGAGACCGGCGTCGACCTCGACGCCCTCGTCGAGTGCGCGCGCGAGGCCCAGCGCGTTCTCGGTCGCCCGCTCGGCAGCCATGTGCTCGTCGCGGGTCCGGTCGACTGGCGAGCACGCGAGGGCGCGGCCTGACAGTCGGCGCAGCGCGGCCGCGCGTCCGCGCGGCGACGTGCCCGGCTAGGCGCGAACCTCGAAGG
>DAIOHA010000055.1:1154-7612 GCA_036744955.1 Thermoleophilaceae bacterium
CCCGCCGCGCGCAGGCGCTCGGCGAGTGCGTCGCCCATTGCGGTCGCCGGCGTGAGCACGCCCGCGCGAGCCGGCAGCCGATCCGCGTCGAGGCCGAGGCACAGCGCGCTCTCGCCGAGCATGACGGCGGTCGCCGCGTAGCCAGGGTCGCCCTGTGCGGCTACGCGGCACACATAGCGGCGCCCGCTCTCGGTGCGCGTGTGCACGTCGATCTTGAAGAAGCCGTTGCGGCGCTTCTCCTCGCTCGGCCCCTCGCCGGGTTCTGGGAGCACACGGTCGAGCACGGTGCGCGTGGGCGGGAGAGCGAGCGCGCCCGCCAGCACGCCGAGCGCCGCGGTCATGCCCGCCGCCTTCAGCGGACCGGTCGCGCCCGGCCCGAACGCCGTCACCTCGCGGTAGCGGAAGCGACGGCCGTACGCCCACGCCTGTAGTGAGTTGCTGCGGCGCACGATGCGCGTGTTGCTCGGAGCCATGATGAACGGCCCCACCCATCCGCCGAGCTCGTCGTCGCGCTCGACGCCGACGATGTCGAGCTCGCGCCCGAGGTCGGGCTCGGCCGAGCGGTCGGGGCTGAGCGCGTAGGGGTCGAGCACCACCCGGCGAAGCCGGGCGTCGCCGCGGATCTCGTCGATTTGACCCTTGAGCGAGGCGAACGTGCCGCCGCTGAAGCCTCCCTTCGCCGCGCGCACGACGAGCGTGGTCTCCTCGAGGTCGCCGGCCGCATCCGCCCGCGCCGCCTCGTGCAGCAGGAGCACGCCGAGGTCGGAGGGGATCGAGTCGAAGCCGCACGCGTGGACGATGCGGGCGCCTGTCCGCTCGGCGCGGACGTGGAAGCGCTGCGCGGAGTCGTGCATGAACAGGACCTCGCCCGACAGGTCGGCGTAGTGCGTTCCGGCGGCGGCGCAGGCCTCGACGAGCGGGATGCCGTAGCGGCGGTATGGGCCGACCGTGGTGGCGATCGCCCGCGCGCGCTCGGCGAGCGCGGCGAGCGAGCGCGGGTCGCTCGAGTCGGCGGTCAGGAGCTCCCAGCCGGCAGCCGCCGCGCCGAGGCCGTCGCGCACGCGCGCGAGCTTGTCGTGCGAGCGGGCCGCGAGCCCGATGCGGACGCCCTCGGGGGCGTGGCGGGCGAGATAATCGGCGGTGAGGCGCCCGACGAAGCCCGTGGCGCCGAAGAGGATGACGTCGAGGTCGCGACCGTCGCTCGACCCGCTCAACGTCCCGCGAACTCCGGCGTGCGCTTGTCGAGGAAGGCGCGCGCTCCCTCGGCGTAGTCCTCCGACCCGGCGAGCACCTGCTGGGCGGTCACCTCCTGCTCGAGCGTCGCCGCGAGCGCCGGCTTGGCCGCCGCGTCGAGAACCCGCTTCGCGAGGCCGACGGCGAGCGGGGCGCACGCCAGCAGCTCGCCGCACAGCGTTTCGGTGGCCGCGTCGAGCTCCTCCGACGGCGCGACCCGGTTGGCGAGTCCGATGCGGTGCGCCTCGCGCCCGTCGACAACCTTGCCGGTCATCACGAGCTCCTTGGCCACGCCGAGGCCCACCACCGCCGGCAGCCGCGAGCACCCGCCCACGTCGGGCAGCAGCCCGATGCGCGCCTCGAGCAGCCCGGCGACGGCGTCCTCGGCCATCACCCGCATGTCGCAGGCGAGCGCGAGCTCAAGCGCGCCGCCGATGCAGGCGCCGTGGATCTGGCAGATCGTCGCCTTGGGCATCTCCTCGACGAGGTTGAAGGCGCGCAGGATCCCCGAGCGAAAGGGCCGGAGCATCTCGGGATGCTCGGATAGGCCCTGCAGCGCGCCCAGGTCCATGCCGGACGAGAACATCGGGCCCTCGCCGCGGATCACGACGACGCGCACCGACTCGTCGGCAGCCGTCTCCTCGAGCGCCTCGCCGAGCGCGCGCACAAGCTCCTCGTTCATGGCGTTGCGCTTCTCGGGGCGGCCGAGCACGAGGCGGCGAACGGCCTCCCGGTCCTCGATGTGGATGGTGCTCATGTTGGTCTCCTCGTCCCTCGGACAGCGGCCGAGCTGGAGGCTAACGAAGCGGCGAGGCGGTCACGCGCCGAGCCACGCCGGCAAGTCGACGATCGAGTCGAGCGTCGCCGTGGGCGTGACGCCGGCCGCGTCGACGGCCTCGGGCCGGAACTTCCCCGTGCGCACGAGCACCGCGCGTAGGCCCGCCTCAAGCGCGCCGCCGACGTCGGTCTCGACGTCGTCGCCGACCATGACCGCCGCCTCTGGCGCGCAGCCCACCCCCTCGAGCACGCCGCGGAAAAACCCCGACGCCGGCTTCCCGACCACGTGCGCCGTCTGTTCGGTCGCGTACTCGAGCGCGGCGACGAAGGGACCGACGTCGAGCGAGAGGCCGTCGGCGCGGCGCCAGAAGCGGTTCTTCTGGAGCGCGACGAGCTCGGCGCCGGCGAGGATGTGGCGGAACGCGCGGTTGAGCACGGCGTAGTCGAAGCTCTCGCCGAGGTCGCCGACGATCACCGCCTGCGGCGCCCGCTCGTCGCAATCGAGCCCGGGAAAGTCGTCGACGAGCTCGTCTCCGACGAGCAATGAGACACGCTCGAGGCCGCGCGCGCGGCAGTGCTCCGCGGCGAGCGCCGCAGGCGTCCGGAGCTCGTCCGCGCCCACCTCAAACCCGAGTCGCCGTAGCTTCTCGATCGTCTCGGAGTGAGAGTGGACGGTGGTGTTGGTCACGTACCGCAGGTGAAAGCCGGCAGCGCGCAGGCGCGCGACGGCCTCCTGTCCCCCCGGCAGTGCGTCGTCCTCGACGTAGAGGACGCCGTCGAGGTCGAGCAGTACCGCCTCGGTCGCCGCCTCACCCACGCCGCCTCGCCGCCGGTCGCGGAGCCGCCGTCCTCAGGCCGCCGGGCCCGCGGCGCCCGCCACCCGGTTCACGGCTTGAGCACAACCTTCGTGTAGCCCTCCTCACGGTTGTCGAACTTCTCGTAGGCGTCGGGCGCCTCGTCGAGCGGAACGTGCTTCGAGACCACGAGGCTCGGCTCGACGCGTCCTGCCACGATTAGGTCGCGCAGAAAACGGTTGTAGCGCTTGACGTTGGCCTGTCCGGTGCCGAGCGCAAGGCCCTTCTCGAACAGCTTGCCGAACGAGATCGGAAACATGCCCTGGCTCGCGTGGGGGTCCTTGGCGCCGGGGTCAGACGGGACATACAGGCCCGGCACGCCGATTTTGCCGGTCGGGTTCGTGACGCCGATGCAGCCCTCGAGCACCGCGCTCGGCTCCTCCTCGTTCCCCTCGCTACCAATCGCCTGGTAACCGACCGCGTCGATTGACTTCTGCACGCCGTCGCCGCCGCGCATCTCGTGGATCTGCTCGACCGGGTCTCCCTCCGAGAAGTCGATGGGCACGCACCCGAGCTTCTCGGCGAGCTCGAGCCGCTCGGGAACGCGATCGACCACGTAGACCACCGAGGCGCCTTTGATCAGGCACGCGTAGGCGCTCATGATCCCGACGGGCCCCGCGCCAAAGACCGCGACCGTCTCGCCCATCCCCACGTCGGCGAGCTCCGCCCCGTGGTAGCCCGTCGGGAAGATGTCCGAGAGCATCGCGAAGTCGTGCTCGTGCGAGTCGTCGTCGGGCAGCTCGAGGCAGTTGAAGTCGGCGAACGGGACGCGCAGGTACTCGGCCTGGCCACCGCGGTAGGGGCCCATGTTCACGTAGCCGTAGGCGCCGCCGGCGAAGCCGGGGTTGACCGTGAGGCAGAAGCCTGTCCAGCCGCGCTCGCAGTTGAAGCAGAACCCGCAGCCGATGTTGAAGGGCATGTTCACGCGGTCGCCCTTCTTGACGCGCTGGACGCCTGAGCCAACCTCCTCGACGACGCCCTGGTTCTCGTGGCCGAAGACGAGCCCGGGTTCGGCGTCGGTGCGGCCCTCGTACATATGCAGGTCAGACCCGCAAATACAGGTGGAGGTGATGCGGACGATGACGTCGGTCGGCGCCTCGATACGCGCGTCGTCGACCTCCTCGACCTGTAGGTCGTACGGCCCGTGGTAGACGACTGCCTTCATCTGCGGCCTCCTCGCTCGGCTTTCTCCCTGGGGGAGTGGTGACCGCGCGCGACGGGCCCCAAACGCTTCGTACGCAAAGGAAGGCGCCTGCCTCAGCCTTCAGGGGCCCGGCTTACGCCGCTGGCTCTTGGCGTGCCTCGAGCTCCGGACCGATCTCGGCGTCGATGCGCTCGATCAGCTCGGAGCAGAACCAGAACGCGCGCTCGAGTGCGGCGTCCTCGATCGCATCGGGCAGATCGTCCTCGGCGTGGTAGTGGGGCGGCAGATCGAGCTCGTCGAGGCAGGCGACCGAGATCGCACGAAAGCGCCTGAGGCGCGCGGCGGCGGCGTCGCCCGCGGTCCGGGCCACGTACGCACGGGCGCGATACGCCGGCTCGCCCTCCTCCCCGCGGTCCTCGTGCGCTATCGCCTCGCACAGCTCGACGAGCCGCGGGTCGTAGCCAAGCGGCAGGATCAGTCCCTCGCGCCGCGCATATCGCACCGTTCCCGCGCCGACCTTGTCGAGGTCGACGAAGATCGTGCGCCGACGATCGAGATCGCGCCGGTGGCGGCGCAGCCACGCCCGCATCCCGAGCGCCTGCGCCTCCTCGGCCCCCGCGAAGACCGCCCAAAGGTCGAAGTTTGCGAGCCGCCCTCCATGGCGCTCGAGCAGCCGCAGGACGGTGGCGACGCCGGAGGCGTTGTCGTTGGCGCCCGGCCCCGCGTCGCTCAGCGCCACGTCGAGGAGAAGCGGCACGCACACGATCAGGACGACGGTCGGCACGAACTGCAGGTTCGAGACGAGATCGGAGTCGGGCAAGAGCGACCGCACCATCAGGCACACGAGCAGGAGGACCTGGGCGTAGAACAGGACCTCGAGCGGACCGAAGGGCCGGCGCAGAAGCGCGCCGATCCGCGCCCGCCGCTCGAGCGCGCGGCGCTTGAACACCGCGCCGGTGAGCGCGGCGTCGTGGTGGGCGAGCAGGACGAGGAGGCCCGGCTTGGTCGCGTCGCCCTCCTCGGAGACGACGTTCTGCGAGGCACGCTTCGGCGTGACCAGCCGCAGCAGATGGAAGCGCCCGGTCAGGTCGCCGTAAGAAGAGAAGGCCGCGGCGAGGGCGATGGCGGCGCCGATCGCCGGTTGCGCGACCGCGACCATGCTGGCGGCGATCGAAATCAGTGCGCTCACCGCGTGGGCGACCGCGAACCACGGGCGCACGCGGGTCGGCTCGACGCGCGCCTCCCGCCCTAACACCTCGAGCCGCTGCGCGATGTGTCCCGCGGCACGCCGCTCGGCGTCGCTGCCCGCGCCCCGTCCGCGGTGGGCGACGAGGCCCTCGATCTCGGCGCGGGCGTCCATGCGGGTCGTCGTGGGCACCACGCAGCCTCACTCAGGCCCGGGCCAGCCCGGCCTCGCGGCAGTCGTCCTCGAGCGCCTCGAACCGCTCGCGGACGCGCGGGACGAGCACCGGGCTCAGCGCGCGCGCGACGAGCGCCTCGGCGACCAGCCGGCCGGTGTAGCCGGTCGCGCCATCCGGGACGATGCGGCGGGGCACGGGCGGGAGTCTATGGGCGGGCGCCGCGGCGGGCCGCGTCAGACGCGGCGCGTCGGCTCCCTCCCGCCCTCGACCGGCTCACGGCGCGCCAGACCGACCGAGTGCCTCGAGTGCCCGGGGCGGGACTCGAACCCGCACGCCCTAGGGCAGGGCATTTTGAGTGCCCCGCGTCTGCCGATTCCGCCACCCGGGCGGGTGGGCGAAGGTTAGCTCCGCTCGTCCTCTTCCTCGTCGTCCTCGTGCTCGACGCGGCGGCCGCCCTCGTCGAACTTGTCGGCGAGGTTCTCGTTCGCTTCCTCCTCGGGCACCGGTACCTCGATGTTCCAGCCTTGGTTGAAGCCGCGCATCGCGAAGGCCACGAGCAGGAGCTGTATCGGAACGAGGGCGACGACGATGAGCCCGATGACCGCGGCGGGAAGCAGGGGCTCGGCGAAGCCGGTCTGGTCGCGTTGGAACCAACCTGGGGCCGCAACGATCGAGAGGAGCGCGAACAGGACGGCGATCGCGCCGGCGAGCGCGAGCGCGCCGCGGCTCCACTTGATTACGTAGTAGGCCGACCCGAGAAATATCCCCACAAACACGAACACCAAGATATTCATGCCCGAGGCGACCGGCACCCCGGCGATGGCCACCACCGCGGTCAGGATTGAGCTGACGACGAGCAGAAGGATGACCGCTGAGCGCGTGGCCTTCGACTCCGCCCGATGGCGGTTCGGGTTGACCGGGACGTATCGCGTCGACCCCTCCACGGCGCGAATCTTACGCCGCTCGTGGTCGGCGCGCCACACCTCGGGCGCGTCCGTGCGCGGCGCGCCGACCGTGCGCGGCCGGCTCATCGACGAGTGCGGATGGAGGGACTCGAACCCCCAAGGGACGAAGCCCACCGCGTCCTAA
>DAIOHA010000056.1:0-7578 GCA_036744955.1 Thermoleophilaceae bacterium
CGCTCCTGTCGCTCCACAGAGGGTGGCCGCTGTAACTGCCCCTCTTATGAGGCCTGGGTCTACTCGAAGCGCGACGGCGAGAAGATCCGCAAGACGTTCCACAACTTCGCCGAGGCGAAGAGCTGGCGGGCTGACGCGGAGGGCGGGATTCGCAAGCGGACGCTACGAGCGCCGTCGAAAATCACGCTCGCCGAGGCCGCCGAGGAGTTCCTTGAGGGAGCCAAGGCGGGCACCATCCGCAATCGCTCCGGGGACGCCTACAAGCCGGGCACCGTCCGCAGCTACGAGCGGGCGCTGAGGCTCAGGGTCTTGCCCGAGCTCGGGGGCCACCGGCTCACCGACCTGACCCGCTTCGACATGAAGGATTTCGTGGATCGCCTTCAGGCGCAGGGCCTCAACGCGAGCACGATCCAGGTCACGTTCGCCTCGATCGGCGTCATCTACGGCCACGCGGTCGATCGCGGCAGGGTCGCCGTCGATCCGACCAAGGGAGTCAAGCTCCCACGCGCCAAGGGCAAGCGCAAGCGGATCATCTCGCCCGAGGAGGCCACGCGCCTGCTCGCTGCTCTACCCGCCGAGGGATCGCCCGCTGTGGGCGACGGCGATGTACGCCGGCCTGCGCCGAGGCGAGCTACGGGCCCTCAGGTGGGAGGACGTGGACCTCGGGGGCAACATCATCCACGTTCAGCGGTCGTGGGATCCCATCGAGGGCGCTCAGGAGACGAAGACCGACGCCGAGCGCAAGGTGCCGATCGCGTCGATCCTGCGGGACTACCTCGTCGAGCACCGCATCCGGGCAACTGACCCGAACGGGCTCGTCTTCGGGGAGGGGGAGGAGCCCTTCTCGCTGAACACGATCAGGAACCGGGCGCTCCGCGCGTGGGACGAGGTGGGCCTCGAACCGATCACGCCCCACGAGGCGAGGCACACCTACGCCTCGACGATGATCGCTGCGGGGGTGAACGCGAAGGCGATCTCGGAGTTCATGGCCCATCGTCGATCCAGGTCACCTATGACACCTATGGGCATCTCATGCCGGGGAACGAGGCGGAGGCCGCAGGCCTACAGGACGCCTACCTCTCGCGCTTCGCGACGTGAGGCTGGCGCATCTACTGGCGCACGCCTACTCCGATTTCCCTAGCTAGAGAGGAAAACGGGCTGTATAGACGCAAGACGGGCTTCTGCCTCGGCGATCGCTACGACACCGGGCGCTCGCTGCCGCGCAAGCCCTCTCGCGCGGTGCTCAACGTGAACTGCCGCCTGTACAAGCCCGATGCCGCTCGGTGACCATGGGCATCTCCGTCGGCTACGGCGACGACTACCGCGCCTACCTCGAGTGACAGTCGTTCGACATCACGCGCGTGCCGCCCGGGCGCTACGAGCTCGTGCACCGCGCGAACCCGTCGGGCACGCTCCGCGAGATGAGCTAGGCCAACAAGTCGTCGTCGTTGCTCGTGCGCATCGTGTGGCCGATGGGCTACGGCGACCCGCCCGACGTCGACGTGCTCAAGCGCTGCCCGGGCCGGGCGCGCTGCACGCTCTGATTCGCGGGCGCCGCCGCGCGCCCGCCCTACCATTTCCGCCCGCATGGCCGCCCCGGGCAACACCGCCGCCGACCTCGCCGAGCGCCTGCTCGCCGGCGACAAGCGTGCGCTGGCGCGCGCCATCTCGCTTGTCGAGGATGACGACCCGGAGGGCTGGGCGCTCGTCCAGGAGGTCTATCCGCGCACCGGCGGCGCGGCGGTGGTCGGCTTCACCGGCCCGCCCGGCGTCGGCAAGTCGACGCTCATCGGCGCGCTCGTGCGCTCGGCGCGCGAGCGCGACCGCGAGGTCGCCGTCCTCTCGATCGACCCGTCCTCGCCGTTCACGAAGGGGGCGCTGCTCGGCGACCGCATCCGCCTGTCCGAGCACTTCCTCGACGCGGGCGTGTTCATCCGCTCGATGGCGAGCCGCGGCTCCCTTGGGGGGCTGTCCGAGGCGACGCTGCAGGCGGCGCTGCTCATGGACGCCTCCGGAAAGGACGAGGTCCTACTCGAGACGGTCGGCGTCGGCCAGGCCGAGGTCGACATCATCGACCACGCCGACACGGTGGTGCTCGCCCTCCAGCCCGGCTCGGGCGACTCGATCCAGGCGCTCAAGGCGGGCGTGATGGAGATCCCCGACATCATCGTCGTCAACAAGTGCAGCCACCCGCTCGCCGACACGATGGTGCGCGAGATCCGCGGGATCCTTTCGCTCGGCCCGCGCACGAGCTGGCGCATCCCCATCGTCCGCACGGAGGCGGCGGAGGGCACCGGCGTCGAAGAGCTCGTCGAGCGGCTCGCCGAGCACCGCGCGCACATCGAGGCGGAGGGCACGCTCGCAGACCGCAGGCACCGCAACCTCGAGAATGAAGTGATGACGCTGGCCGCGGTGCGCCTGCGCCGCCGGCTCGAGGAGTCGACGCGCGACGACCCGTCCGTCCGTGCGCTGCTCGACGAGGTGGTGGGTCGCCGGGTCGACCCGGCGACCGCGGCCGCGCGCCTGCTCGAGCGCGGGACCTGAGCGCGAGCTAGGCGCCCAGCGCCCGCGCGATCACCATCTGCTGGACCTCGTCGGTCCCCTCGCCGATGGTGAGGATCTTCGCGTCGCGGTAGAAGCGGCAGACCGGGTACTCCTCGATGTAGCCGTAGCCGCCGTGGATCTGCACCGCCTCCTCCGCGGCGCGCACCGCCAGGCGTCCGGTCTTGAGCTTGGCCTGCGCCGCCGTGAGCGAGAAGGTGCGGCCGGAGTCCTTCTCGAGCGCCGCCTTGTAGGTGAGCAGGCGCGCCGCCTCGAGCTCGGTGGCCAGGTCAGCGAGCTTGACCTGGATGGCTTGGAACTTCGACACTGGCTGCCCGAAGGCTCGCCGCTCGCGCGCGTAGGCGAGCGCCTCGTCGAGGCAGCGCTGGGCGCACCCGAGGGCGAGCGCCGAGACGCTGATGCGCCCGCCGTCGAGGGTCTGAAGGAATTGCCGGAAGCCGGCGCCGCGCGCGCCGAGCAGGTTCTCCTCGGGGACGCGCGCGGAGTCGAACGCTAGCGGGCGCGTATCCGAGGCGTGCCAGCCCATCTTGCGGTACGGCTCGCCGGTCTCGTAGCCGGGCGTCCCGCTCGGGACGATGAGGTTGGAGATCTCGTCCTCGCCCGTACGGGCGGTGATGGTCACGCAGCCCGAGACCTCGGTGCCGGCGTTGGTGATGAACTGCTTGGCGCCGTCGATGGTCCACTCGCCGTCATCGAGGCGTGCGGTCGTGCGGGCGTTGGCCGCGTCCGAGCCCGCCTCGGGCTCGGTCAGGCCGAAGGCCCCGAGGCGCGACCCGCTGCAGAGCTGCGGCAGCCACTCCTCGCGCTGGGCGTCCGACCCGAACGCGTAGATCGGCCACGTTCCAAGCGAGGTGTGCGCCGCCAAGGTGATCCCCACCGACTGGTCGGCGCGCCCGAGCTCCTCGACGACGAGTGCATAGGAGAGCGTGTCGGCGCCGCCGCCGCCGTACTCCTCCGGGTAGGGGACGCCCATCAGGCCCAGCCCGCCGAGCCTCTCGACGAGCTCGTACGGGAAGCGCTTGTCGCGGTCGAGCTCCTCGGCGACGGGTGCCACCTCGCCGTCGGCGAAGTCGCGCGCGAGGCTTTGGATCGCGCGCTGCTCGTCGGTCAGGTCGAGGTTCACAGGGCGCGGATCGTACCCAGGTGCAGGCCTTTCTTCGCGCGAGCGGCTACAGTGACGCGCTGCATATCCCAGTCAGCCGAGTTCCCGCCGCTCCGAGCGGCGGGGAGCGGGGGAACCGTTCGGGCCGTAGAGACGGCCCACGGGGCGAGTTGCCGCCCGAGTGCGGCATAGCGCGTTCTCTTCGCGCGAGCCCGTCAGCTAACCCCGTAGGCGCCAAGAGAGACAGAAGGAGAGCCCGTGGTCCCCAGCACCCTTCCCGATCCCTACGCCCCTGAGCGTTTTCATCGCTCGCTCGAGCGCTCGCGCCGCCGCCGGGCCGCCGCCGCGGCCGCGCGCCGGCATCGCCGCCGTCAGGTCCCCGCGACCGGCGCGTTCGTGCTCGCGGCGGCAACCTTCGCCGGCGCGCCGACGATCGGCATCGCCTCGGCCCACGAGACCGATGACTCGTCGGCGACCACGGTCCAGGCGACGACCTGGTACCGCCTCGGCTCGACGGGCCCCGGCGTCGCCGAGCTACAGCGCGCTCTGGGCGTGAGCGCCGACGGCGTGTTCGGCGGCGCCACCGACAGCGCCGTGCGGGCTTTCCAGGCGCGCAACGGCCTGCTCGTCGACGGGATCGTCGGCCCGCAGACGCGGTCGGCGCTCGGAGTGGGCGGCGGCTCGGCCGGCGCCTCGGCTCAGGGAACCGCCGGGACCTCGTCGGAGGAGTCCACGCAGGCGAGCCAGGACTCGCAGACGAGCTCCGCGACCTCGAGCGAAGACACGTCGACCGAGGACACGAGCTCGAGTGAGGAGGCGAACGCGAGCGGGAACTCGACCTCCGCCGACGCCGCCTCGTCGCAGACGCCGTCGACCTCGAGCTCGCAGAGCGATGAGACCTCCTCGTCGACCGACGGCTCGGGCGAGACGAGCTCGAGCGCGTCGAGCGAGGCCGCGGCCGAGCGCGAGGCGGAGGCCGCAGCCGAGGCCGAGGCCGCTCGCGAGCAGCGTCAGGCGAACGCCGCCGCGGCCGCGGAGCGCGAGCGCGAGGAGGCGGCTGAGGCGGAGGCCGTCACCGAGGCACGTGCCGCCGAGCGCCAGCGCGAGGCCGAGCAGGCCGAGCAGGCCGCGCAGAGCGCGAGCGACTCGAGCTCGAACGGCTCGAGCGACTCCGGCTCCTCGAGCAACTCGGGCTCGGGCAGCGGCTCAGGCTCGTCGTCCAACCCGGCGCTCGAGCGAATCGCCCAATGCGAGTCGGGCGGCAACCCGTCCGCCGTCGGCCCGGGCGGATACAGCGGGAAGTACCAGTTCCACCCCGACACGTGGCGGACGCTCGGCGGCGAGGGCGACCCCGCCTCCGCCCCCGAGGCCGAGCAGGACCGCCTCGCGGCCAAGCTGTACGCCCAGCAGGGCTCCTCGCCCTGGGCGAACTGCGCCGGCTAGCTCAGGACGAGAACGGACAGCGCCCGCCGCCGAGGACGGCGGCGGGCGCTCCGTCCACCCTTCCCCCGCCGGGACGCTGCATGGGCGCCGCCGCCGTGACGGCTCCTCGATGAGCAAAGCGCCCGCGCTCAGGACTCAGCCGCGCGTGAGGCGCGCGCCAGCTCAATGAGCATGCGCACTCCCCAGCCGCTCGCGCCGTTGCCCACGTACTCCCGGGTCATCCCCCACGCGACGCCGGCGATGTCGATGTGCACCCAGGGGCGGTCGCCCACGAACCGGCGCAGGAACTCAGCGGCGTAGATCGACATCGCCTTGCGCTGCTCGGCGGCGTTCGTGAGGTCCGCGTACTGCCCCTTGGTCAGCTCGAGGAACTCGGGGTGCAGCGGCAGACGCCAGCCGATCTCGCCGGTGACCGCACCGGCGCGCTCGACCGCCGCGCACCACTCGTCGTCGTTCGCGAAGAGCCCGGCGTAGGTCGAGCCGAGGGCGACGATGATCGCGCCGGTCAGCGTCGCCAGGTCGACGATCTGCTCGCAGCCCTGCTCGACCGCGTAGGCGAGCGCGTCGGCGAGCAGCAGGCGCCCCTCGGCGTCGGTGTTGTTGACCTCGATCGTCGTGCCGTTCATCGCCGTCACGATGTCGCCGGGCTTGACCGAGCGCCCGCTCGGCATGTTCTCGGTCGACGGGACCACTGCGGTCACGCGCAGCGGAAGCTCGAGCGTGGCGATCGCGTCCATCGCCTCGAGCACGGCCGCGCCGCCGGACATGTCGAACTTCATCTCGTGCATCTTCGCCGCGGGCTTGATCGAGATGCCGCCCGTGTCGAAGGTCACCGCCTTGCCCACGAAGCCGAGGTGCGGCCCGTCCGCGCCGGGGCCCTCGTAGCGGAGGACGATCAGCCGCGGCTCCTCGTAGGTGCCCTTGGCGACGGCCTCGAACGCGCCCATGCCGAGCTCGCGGATGCCGTCGAAGTCGAAGGTCTCGAGCGCGAGCGCCTCGTGGGCGTCCGCGATCGCCAGCGCGCGCTCGGCGAGGTAGGTGGGCGTGGCCACATTGGCCGGCGTGTTCTGGAGGTCGCGCGCGGCGTTCTGGGCGCTCGCTACGACACGCGCGCGCTCGGCCTCCTCGGCGGGGTCGTCGGCCTCGCCGACCACCTCGAGCGACGAGACGCGCGGCGGCTCCGTGGACGCCGCGCCCTCGCCGCCCTCCTCCTCGTCCGTGCGTGACTTGTAACGCTCGAACGCGTACAGCTTGAGCAGCGTGCCCTCGACGAGCGCGCCGGCAACCCCTTCACCGCCCGGCGCCCCCCACGACAGCGAGCGAGAGCCGAGCGAGCGGGCACGCGCAGCTGCCGCCGCGGCGGCCACGCGCGCCTTCTCGGGGCCGAAGTCCTCGCGCTTGCCCAGGCCGGCGACGAGCACGCGGCGAAGGCCTTCGCCCGCGTCCTCGTGAGTTACCGCGACCTTCTTGAGCGTTCCCTTGGCCTCGCCGAGTTCGACGAGCGCGCGCAGGCGCTCGTCGTCGAGCGACTCGCCCTCGAACAGCCCGACCACGCGCGTGTCGGCCTCCGTGTCGCCGGGCTTGCCGCGGCGCGTCGTTACGGCGATCTCGTCCACGGCGCGGGAAGTCTACGAGCCGGCGGTGGATATCGTTCGCCACGCACCGAACTCGCTCCCCCGGCCAGGAGGCCTTCCTCACGATGCCCAAGACCGTCGTCCTCGGCGCCGCCCGCACCCCCTTCGGCAAGCTCGGCGGCGAGCTGTCCGCGCTCGACGCGACCGAGCTCGGCGCCTGCGCCATGGAGGCGGCGCTCGACCGCGCCGAGGTCGCCCCGGAGCAGGTTGAGGGCGTGGCCTTCGGGCAGGTCCTCCAGGCCGGGCAGGGTCAGATCCCGAGTCGCCAGGTCCAGATCAAGGCGGGCATCCCCAAGGAGGTGCCGTCGGAGACCATCAACAAGGTCTGCGCCTCGGGCATCCGTTCGGCGGGCATCATCGACCAGGCGGTTCGCGCCGGCGATCTCGAAGTTGGCGTCGCGGGCGGTATGGAGTCGATGTCGAAGGCGCCGTACCTGCTTCCCGGCGGCCGCTTCGGCCATCGCATGGGCGACGCTCAGCTCCTCGACTCCATGACCCACGACGGGCTGCGCAACCCGTTCACGGGCAAGCAGATGGCACCCGAGGCCTCCGAGGTGGCCGAGGAGCTCGAGATGACGCGCGCCGACATGGACAAGTACGCGCTGCGCTCGCACGAGCTGGCCCTTCAGGCGATCGACGAGGGTCGTCTGCCCGAGGAGATCGCGTCGGTCACCGTCAAGGACCGAAAGAAGGGCGAGGTCGAGATCGCGATCGACGAGGGCCCGCGTTCCGACGCGTCGCTCGAGTCGATGGCGAAGCTCAAGCCGATCTCCGAGGGCGGGACCCACACCGCCGGCAACTCGCCGGGCGTCAACGACGGCGGCGGCGCGCTCGTGC
>DAIOHA010000057.1:0-7483 GCA_036744955.1 Thermoleophilaceae bacterium
TCCAGCTCGTCGAGCCGGGCGTGCGCGTGATGGCCACGAGCCGCGGCATCACCGATACGAAGATGTACGACCGCGAGGCGGTGATCGAGCGCTACGGCATCGCGCCCGAGCTGATCCCCGACTTCTACGGGCTCAAAGGCGACACCTCCGACAACATCCCCGGAGTCCCCGGGATCGGCGACAAGACCGCCTCCCAGCTCCTGCAGCGCTTCGGCGACCTTGAGTCGGTGCTCGCGAGCGTCGACGAGATATCGGGCGCCAAGCGACAGCAGAATCTGCGCGAGCATGCCGAAGACGCGCGTGTGTCGAAGCGCCTCGCGACCGCGCAGCGCGACGTCCCGGTCGACGTCGATCTGAGCGAGTGCGCGGCCGAGCAGCCCGACCGCTCGCGCCTGCGCGAGACCTTCCGCGAGTTCGAGCTGCGCGATCCGCTCCGGCGGCTCGAGGAGGCGCTCGGCGAGGGGGAGGAGAGCGCCCCCCCCGAGCGCGCCGACGTCGAGCTCGCCGCGCGCGCGGTCGAGGTACCCGCGGCGGAGCTCGCGCGCCTCGATGGCGAGCACCCCGCGCTCTCGTGCGAGCGCCCGGAGGGCGCCGCGTCGCTGCGCTTCGCCGCGCACGCCGGCGGCGAGGAGGTGCTCGTGGGTGAGACCGAGACGGTTGCGGCGCTGGCGCTCGCGTGGGGCGACCGCGGCGTGGTGGCCCACGACTGGAAGGCGATCGCCAGGCTCGACGACGCGGCGGGGGCGAGCGACGCGGGGCCGCCGCTCGAGCACGACACCTCGGTCGCGGGCTACCTGCTCGACGCCGCGCGGCGCGCCTTCCCGCTCGACGAGCTGGCCGCCGAGGAGGGCCTCGCCGCCCGCGTCGAGGGCGCCGACGGGCTCGCCGAGCGCGCCGTGCTCACGCGCGCGCTCGCCGAGCGTCAGCGCGCCGAGCTCGGCGAGCGCGGCCTCGAGCGCCTGCTGCACGAGATCGAGCTGCCGCTCGTCGAGGTGCTCGTGGCCATGGAGGCGGCGGGCATCGCGGTCGACGTCGAGCAGCTCGCGAGGATCGGCGCGGGCTACGAGGAGCGGATCGCCGCGCTCGAGCGCGAGGTATATGAGCTCGCGGGCGAGGAGTTCACGATCGGCTCGCCCCAGCAGCTCGCCGAGGTCCTTTTCTCGAAGCTCGGCCTGTCCAAGAAGCGACGCGGCAAGACGGGCTTCTCGACCGACGCGCGCGTCCTCGCGGCGATCCGCGACGAGCATCCGATCGTGGCCAAGGTCGAGGACTGGCGCGAGCTCACGAAGCTCAAGAACACCTACCTCGACGCGCTGCCCGAGCTCGTCTCAGACGACGGGCGGTTGCACACGACCTTCAACCAGACCTCGACGACCACCGGCCGCCTTTCGAGCACGAACCCCAACCTCCAGAACATCCCGATCCGCTCCGACGTAGGGCGCGAGATCCGCGCCTGCTTCGTCGCGCGGCCCGGGGCGCTCTTGCTGTCGGCCGACTACTCGCAGGTCGAGCTGCGCGTCCTCGCCCACGTCGCAGGCGAGGACGCGCTCAAGGACATCTTCAAGCGCGGCGAGGACGTGCACACCGCGACCACGGCCGAGATGTTCGGCATACCCCTCGACCGCGTCGACAAGCGCCAGCGCGACCGGGCCAAGATGATCAACTACGGCATCGTCTACGGGCTGTCGGCCTTCGGCCTTGCCGACCGCCTCCAGATCCCCCAGGAGGAGGCGCAGGAGTTCATCGACCGCTACCTCGGGCGCTTCCCGCGCGTGCGCGACTTCATCCGCGACACGATCGCGAGCGCCCTCAACGACGGTTACGTGACGACGCTGTTCGGGCGCGTGCGGCCGATACCCGAGCTGCGCGCACGCCAGCGCCAGACCCAGCTCCTGGGCGAGCGCCTCGCGGTCAACACGGTGATCCAGGGCACCGCGGCCGACATCATCAAGCTCGCGATGGTGCACTGCCACCGCGCCCTGCACGACGCTCGGCTCGCGACGCGGCTCGTGCTCCAGATCCACGACGAGCTCCTGTTCGAGGCGCCCGATGAGGAGGTCGGGGCGGCCTCGGAGATCGTGCGCCGCGAGATGGCCGGCGCGTACGCGCTCGACCCGCCGCTCGGCGTCGACCTCGGCGTCGGTCCCAACTGGCTCGAGGCAAAGTGAGCGGCGCGCCCCTGCAGCGGGGGATGGCGTGAACCACCACGCGCTCGCCATCCTCGCCACCGTCACCGCCGGGGGGTTCATCGCGCTGCAGGCGCCGATCAACGCCACGCTCGGGCGCGCCGTCGCCTCACCGCTCGCCGCCGCCTCGATCTCGTTCGCGGTCGGCACCGCCGCGCTCGTCGCCATCACGCTGCTGTTGTCGGGCAGCTTCGGAGGCTTCGGCGGCGTTGGCGGGGTGCGCGAGCTTGCGCCCGTCTATCTGATCGGCGGGCTGCTGGGAGCGGTGTACGTCACGACCGCGCTCGTGACCGTGCGTGAGCTCGGGGCGGGCGCGGTGACCGCGGCGACCGTTACCGGCCAGCTCGCCACCTCGCTCCTGATCGACCGGCTCGGGGTGCTCGGGCTCGAGTCGCGGCCGCTCTCGCTCGAGCGGCTCCTGGGGGTCGCGCTGCTCGTCGCCGGGACGATGCTCGTGGCGCGCGGGCGCTGAGTCTCGATCAAGGGTCCGCCCCGCGCGCCCCGAGCGCGGGACTCAGCGTGTCCGCTTGCCTGCCGCCGAACCGTGGCGTTTTGTTCCGATCAGCACTCGCCGTCTATCTCCGCCGGGAGACAGCCATGGCACAGACCACTCCGATCCCGAGGCCCGTCGTACCCCCGCCGCCGAAGCGCCCGGTACGCCCCCGACGCGCGCGTCCTATCCGACCGGGGACACCCGCGCGCCCGCGCCGTCGTCTGCGGGGCGGCACTCCTGAGCGGCGGGCCTGCTGATGATCCTGCTCTTCTTCGTGATGATCGACGTGGTCGACTTCATGACCGCGCCGCACCTCGTGGTGATCGGCCTCGCCTGGGATCTTCTTCTCGCCACGACGATCTCCTACGCCCGCTCGGAGCGCACCGGTAACACCCGCTGGCACGACCGCGCGCGGCGCGACTTCTAGGTCGGGTCAGGCAGCGGACCGCGAGCGGCGCGACTTCTTAGGTCGGGTCAGGCAGCGACCGCGCTCGCGCGCGGCACACGCGCGCCGCTCGTCCGCGCCGGCGGCGGTCCGGCGAACTCGGGCGGCGCGATCGCCAGGTAGTGCCCGAACGACCAGTCGACGAAGCGACGCGCGCTCATGGCGCGGACCGCCGGGGCGAGCAGCCGCGGCGGCACGCGCGGGACGAGCCGCTGCACCTGCAGCATCGACTCGTACGCGTGGCGGTGGCCCGCGCTGAAGGCCGCGTAGCGCCGCAGCGCGTCGGCGCGCGCGGCGCGTCCCTCGACGACCGCGCGCAGTTCGCGTCCGCACGCGAGGCCGAAGTAGAGGGCGGTGCGGATGCCCTCGGCGGTCAGGGGCAGGCAGTGGCCTGCGGAGTCGCCGGCGAAGAAGATCGAGTCCTCGGCCGCGCGCCGCAGACGGTGGGGGATCCAGTTGCCCTGGTAGCGGACGGCGCCCGCGCCGAGGTCGCCGGCCAGCCGCACCGTCGGCTCGCGCACGTGATGGCGCGGGTCGAACGATCCGACGCCGATACGGAGCTCGTCGCGCGCCGGAAAGCTCCACGAGTAACCCGCGGGCACGTACGAGCGGTCGATCCAGATCTCGAGGTCCCCGCCCGAGCCGCCCGGGTGGACCTCGAGGCCGCGCGAAAGCGGCGCGTCCGGCGGCTGGTAGCCCTCGCCGGGGCCGAGCACCCGCCGCCAGCCGAGCGCGTCGACGATGAGCGGCGCGGTCACCTCGCCGCGGTCGGTGTGCAGCGTCGTGCCGCCTCGCCCGTTCACCTTCGCGGTCTCGAAGGCGGCGTCCCCCTGCTCGTCGAGCAGCCGGCACAGCTCGCCGTAGTCGAAGGTCGAGAAAGTCCACGGCAGCGGGTAGCGCGCCGTAGTGTGGGGTGTGTGGATGACCAGGTCGGAGAAGATCTGGCGGACCGACGCCTCGAGCCCGAGCGCCTCGAGCCAGCGGGTCGGCGCCGCGCACGCCGAGGTCTGGCGCTCGCCGACCTCGTAGCGGTCGAGAACGAGCACGCGTGCGGGGCGCCCGTCGGGGCGCCGTGCTCCGGCCAGCTCGCGCGCCACCGCGAGGCCCGCGAAGCTCGCTCCGCACACGAGCACGTCGACGTCGCCCGAGAGGTCCGTGCGCTCGTCGCCGCGCTTGGTGCGTCGTCTCGGCATTGTGCCCGCGAGGCTACCCGAGTGGTCGCGACGCGCCGTGCGGCCACCTTGGCGCGCACGCCGGACCCGCCCCCGAGCGCTACGCTACCCGGCCGTGGCCACCGCCGAAGCGACCGCGCGTCCTCAGGACGGCCAGACCGTCGAGGGCTCCGACGGCCTCCTGCTCGAGGTCGACGGCCAGATTGTCCCCAACTACGACGCCACGCTCGTCGCCTTCAACGAGGGCGACGTGCTCACGGGCAACGTCGTGCGCATCGACAAGGACGAGGTCCTCATCGACGTCGGCTACAAGTCCGAGGGCGTCATCCCGCAGAAGGAGTTGTCGATCCGCAAGTCGGTCGACCCGGCCGACGAGGTCGCGCTCGGCGAGGAGGTCGACGCGCTCGTCCTCACCAAGGAGGACCAGGACGGACGGCTGATCCTGTCGAAGAAGCGCGCCCGCTTCGAGAAGGCGTGGCGGCGCATCGAGGGTGCGGCCGAGTCGGGCGAGCCGGTTGAGGGCACGGTGATCGAGGTCGTAAAGGGCGGGCTCATCGTCGACCTCGGCGTGCGGGGCTTCCTGCCCGCCTCGCTCGTCGACATCCGTCGCGTACAGAACCTGGACGACTTCATGGGCCGCCCGATCGAGTGCAAGGTGATCGAGCTCAACCGCTCGCGCAACAACGTCGTGCTCTCGCGCCGCGCCGTGCTCGAGGAGGAGCGCAAGGAGGTCCGCCAGCAGATCCTCGACCGCCTCCAGCCGGGCCAGGTCGTGGAGGGCGCGATCTCGAACATCGTCGACTTCGGCGCGTTCGTCGACCTCGACGGCATCGACGGCCTCATCCACATCTCCGAGCTCTCGTGGTCGCACGTCAACCACCCGAGCGAGATCCTCAACATCGGCGACACCGTGCAGGTCAAGGTGCTCGACATCGACCGCGACCGCCAGCGCATCTCCCTGGGCCTCAAGCAGACCCAGGAGGACCCGTGGCAGCGCGTCGTCTCGATGTACAACGTCGGCGACGAGCTCGAGGGCAAGGTCACGAAGGTCGTCACGTTCGGCGCGTTCGTCGAGATCCTCGACGGCGTCGAGGGGCTCGTGCACATCTCCGAGCTCGCCCAGCACCACGTCGAGAACCCGCGCGAGGTGGTCAACCAGGGCGACGTCGTGCGGGTGCGCATCCTCGAGATCGAGTCCGAGCGCCGGCGGCTGAGCCTGAGCGTGAAGCGCGTCGAGGGGCAGTCGCTGCCGCGCCGCGACGCCGAGGCGCCCGCCGACGCGGACGAGGAGGCCGGCGACCTCGACGAGGTGCCCGAGCTCGGCCTCTCCGACGACGTCTTCGCGGGCGACGCGGCGGCACGCGGCGGCGGCGCGCCGCCGGTCGACGAGCCCGCGCTCCCCGACCCGAGCGAGGAGCTGCCCGCGGCGGAGGCGCCGGCCGAGGAGCTGGCCGCCCCGCCCGCGCCCGAGGAGCCCGCGGCCGCCGAGGCCGACGCCGACGCGCGCTAGGAGATGAGCGCCGGCGAGGCGGAGGGGCGGCTGCCCTTCGTCGGCCTCACGGGCGGCATGGCCGCCGGCAAGACGGAGGCGCTGCGCGCGCTCGAGCGGCTCGGGGCGGCGACGATTTCGAGCGACGAGATCGTGCACGAGCTCCTCGCGACCGACGAGCTGCGCGATCTGCTCGTCGAGCGCTTCGGCGAGCGCGTGGCGCCCGGCGGCTCGGTCGATCGTTCCGCGGTCGCCGAGGTCGCCTTCGACGATCCCGAGCGGCGCGCGTGGCTGGAGGGTGAGCTGTGGCCGCGGGTCGGTCAGAGGATCGCCGCTTGGCGCGAGGAGCTCGTCCATCGCTCGCCGCCGCCGCGCGCGGCGGTCGTTGAGGTCCCGCTTCTGTTCGAGGCGGGGATGGAGACCGGGTTCGAGGCCACGGTCGCTATCGTCGCCCCCGAGCGCACGCGAAACGAGCGCGCGGGCGCACGCGGCCACCCCGGCACCGAGTCGCGGACGAGCAGGCAGCTCTCGCAGGAGGAGAAAGCCGAGAGGGCGAACCATGTGGTCGAGAACGACGGTGACCTGGCCTCGCTGGAGCGCAAGATGGCGGACGTCCTCGACGCGCTGACGCGTTGAGCCCGACGACCGCCGAGCTGCGCGCGCTGCGCGGCTCGCGCAGCCGCGGCGCCGGCGGGGCGCGTGGGGGCGGTTCCGGCGGCGGCGCGCGCTCAGGCGCGCGCGCGAAGCGGAGACGGCCGCGGCGCGTCCGGCGGGTCGTGGCGTTGCTCGCCGCGCTCGCGCTCGGTGGGGGGGGCACGTACGTCGCCGTACGCCAGGAGCAGCTCTCCGACGCCGTGCGCGAGCTCACGCTGCCGCTGCGCCACGAGGACGTGATCCGCCAGCAGGCGCGGAGCAAGGACCTCGACCCGGCGCTCATCGCGGCCGTGATTTATGAAGAGTCGCGCTTCCGCCCGCGCACGTCGCCCGCCGGCGCCAAGGGGCTGATGCAGATCCTCCCCGGGACCGCGCAGTTCATCGCGCGCAAGTCGGGGGGCACGGCGTTCGAGCTGCGCGATCTCGCCACGCCGCAGATCAATATTTCGTACGGCTCGTGGTACCTGCGCTATCTGCTCGACCGCTACGGCGGCGAGGAGGAGCTCGCGGTCGCCGCCTACAACGCCGGGGAGCGCAACGTCGACAGGTGGGTCGCCCGCGCGGGCGGCGCCTCCAGCTTCGACCCGGAGACGCACATCGCCTTCCCGGAGACGCGCCACTACGTGGCCGGCGTCATGCGCCACCGCGACGAGTATGCGCTCAAGTACGAGCGCGAGCTCGGGCTGTAGGCGAGGCGCCGCGCGGCGCCTCGAGTTGCCGCGGCCGCGCGGGGATGACCGGCAGGACGCGCGGGCGGTCACGGTCGGCGGCAGGCGCGGCGGGGCGATCCCGGGCGGGTGCTAGCTTCGCTCGAGGTGCCCGAGTTCCGCGTCAACCCCGCCTATCGCCCCGTCGCCGACCAGCCGAAGGCGCGCGAGGAGCTCGCCGCCGGCTTGCGCGGCGGCGAGCGCTTCCAGACCCTGCTCGGGGTCACCGGCTCGGGCAAGACGGCGACGATGGCGTTCACGATCGAGCAGGTCCAGCGACCGGCGCTCGTGATCGCCCACAACAAGACGCTCGCGGCGCAGCTCTGCAACGAGTTCC
>DAIOHA010000058.1:0-7453 GCA_036744955.1 Thermoleophilaceae bacterium
TCGACCACAGCTCGTCGCCGGCGAAGCAGAAGTACTCCATCCCGACGCACGCCTTTGACGGGTCGGGCACCATCCACGGGCTCCAGGAGCGGAAGTTCTGGATGCGGCCGACCTGCACGCCCGGCTCGTGGATGTAGATCCAGTTGTCCGGGAAGAGGTCCTCGCCGTCGAGCACGAGCGAGATCGTGAGGAAGTCCCGGTAGCGGATCCCGCGCGCGGCTTGCTGGACGCGGGCGGGGGCCTCGGGCGTGACGAGGCCGATGAGGTTGCGCAGCGGCAGCGACGAGATGATGGCTGGCGACTCGTGGCGCTCGCCGCCCGCCATGAGCGAGACCGCGCGCCCGTCGCGGACTTCGATCTCGGTGACCGGCGTGCTCAGCCGCACCTCTCCGCCGAGCCGGCGGATGTCGTCGGCCATCGTCTCCCACATCTGGCCCGGCCCGTAGCGAGGATAGTTGAACTCTCCGATCAGGCTGGTGTGCTCGTCGTCCTTGTTGCCGAAGAAGGCGGCCTTCGCGGCGGAGAAGAAGTTGAGGTTCTTGATCCGCTGGGCCGCCCACTCGGCGCGGATCTCCGACGTCGGCACGCCCCAGACCTTCTCGGTGTAGGACTTGAAGAAGAGGTTGAACAGGCGACGTCCGAAGCGGTTCGACACCCAATCCTCGAAGGTCTGCTCGTTCCCCTTGCGTGCGAACAGCGCCGCCCGCAGGTAGGAGGTCATCGCTCGGACGAGCTCGATCGGGCCGAGCTTCTTGATCACATCGGTGCCGCGGAGCGGGTAGTGCAGGAACTTGCGGTTCCAGTAGATGCGCGACATGCGCGGGCGCCGCAGGAACTCCTCGCGCATGATCTCGTGCCAGAGCGCGTCGACCTCCTTGGCCTTCGTGAAGAAGCGGTGCCCGCCGAGGTCGAAGCGGTAGCCGTCGCGCTCCACCGTCTTTGCGATGCCGCCGAGCTGGTCCTCGGCCTCGAAGACGATCACCGGCTTGCCGCGCTGGGCCAGGAGGTAGCCGGCGGTGAGGCCCGCGGGCCCGCCGCCGATGACGAGCGTCGCCCGCTCGTCGTCCGGCGCGTCGGCCGCGGGCGTGACGGGATCGGCACTCTGCGCGAGGGTGTCGGTCATCGGAGAGGGCGTCGGGGCTAGCGGGCGACCGGCGGCGCCGGCAAGCCTAGCCGTGAACCTTCGTGTAGAGCGTGGCGCGCACGCCGCTTTCCGCCACGGTCGGCCGCTCGGGGGAGACCGCGCGCCGCACGAAGCGACCGTCGCGGCGCAGGAGGCGCGCCCACTGCCCCGACCGCTTGCGCACGAGCGCGGTCCACGGCGCGCTCCAGTTCTGTTCGTTTGCGGTCACGGGGCGAACGAGCAGGAGATCTTTGCCCGGGGGCAAGCTATCAAGCGTGGGTTGCATCGTTCGCGAGGCGCGCGCGTCCTCGAGGCGGCCCTGGACGTCCCGCCAATCCATGACCCTCGGGTCGCCGGCGGGGCCGAGGCTCGTGGCGTAGGTGAGCCCTCGCGGCAGGTAGATGTCGAGCACGGTCAGGCGCTCGGGGTGCGTCGAGACGACGAGGTCGCCCCGGTCGAGCAGCGGGGCGAGGTCCTCGACCACGTTGCGCTCGGCGGTCGGCGGGTCGGGGCTCACGCCCTGCGGGAGCCACATCAGTGCCACGAGCGCGAGCGCGGCCACGCCGAGCCGGCCGGCGCGCGCGAGGCCGATGCCGGCGATCAGCACGAGCGGGCCGACGACCACGGCGAGGTAGCGGAAGGCCCAGGCCGGCGAGATCTGCGAGGCGACGAAGGCGACGAGCAGCGTGCCGATCCCGAGCGCGGCCACGGCGATCAGCTCGCGGCGCTCGAGCGTGCGCCGGCGGCGGAGGATGTGAGAGACGCCCGTGCCGGCGACGAGCAGCAGCCCGATGGCCGGGCCGAGCCCGCCGAGCACGGAGCTCACGCTGCCGCGCAGGGTCTCGACCGTAGGCGGAAGCGCCCATGGCGCGCCCGTGTAGCGGGCCTGGAACATCAGCGTCGGCAACCACGGCAGCCACACGAGCACCGCCCCGCCGAAGGCGAGCAGGCCGTCGACGAGCAGCGTTCGGCGCCGCTCGGGCCGGCGGCGCAGTATCGCGATCCAAGCGATGCCTGCCGCCGTGAGGAAGAACAGGCACCAGTTGTGTGTGTAGAGCATGAGCGCGAGCGCGATCGCGAAGACGGCCGCGTAGCGGCGGCGGTCGAGCACGAAGGCGTGCACGAACGCGGCCGTGGCGACGATCCCGAGCACGACGACGAGCGAGTACATGCGCGTCTCATGCGAGTACGCGGTGAGGAAGGGGTTGAGCGCGAACAGCCCCGCCGCGAACCAGCCCGCGCGCGGGCCGAAGAGGCTCCACCCCGCCCACAGCCCGGCGGGGACGGTCGCGACGGCGAAGATGAGCGACAGCACGTGGGTGGCCGACTCCGAGCTGCCGAAGAGGTCCATCCACACGTGCAGCATCAGGTAGTAGAGCGGCGGCGAGCCGTCGAGGCGCAGCGTGGAGGGGATGTCGGCGAACGGGAACGACGAGATGCCGACCGAGAGGCCCTCGTCTATCCAGAAGGCGGTGTCGAGCCCGCGCGCGCGTAGGAGCAGCGAGAGAAGCACGAGGCCGCCGAGGAGGACGGCGCTCGCGACGGGCGTGACGGGCAGGCGGGTGCCGGCCACCCGACGGCGAACGAGGGCGAGGGGGGCCACCGCGCGCGAGCATAGATGCTTCTCGCCGGCGCGGGAGGTGATTCTCCTGCTCAGCAGGCGGCGGAAACGGTCCAGCCGTCGACCCGCGCCACCGGACGCAGCCCGCCGGCACTCGGGGCGAGCGCCGGCGCGTCGGGCGGCTGGAGGCCCGGCGGGCCGCGGAAGAGGACGCCCGGCGCCCTTGGCTCGATGCCCACCTTCCCCGTCGGCACGCCCAGATGCCAGGCGACGACGGGCACCTGCAGAGCGGTGGCGTAGGCGCGGCCGCACGCGCGCACCCGGTCGCGGCCGCCGGCGCGCGCGATCGTCTCGGGCAAGTTCTCGTTCAGGCGCGCCTCGTCGCCGACCTCGCGCGCGTCGCCGACCACCTCGTCGAGGGGTTCGAGCAGGAACGGGACGCATACCAGGGCGACGGCGAGGGAGGCGAGGATGACCGCGGGCCGGGCGTCCGATGCGCCAGCGGAGCGGCCCGCGGCCGGCGTGGCGGCGGAGCCGCGACCGAGCGCGTGGGCCGTCGCGCGCGCCGCCCAGGCGAGGCCGATCGCGCCGACGAGGCAGCCGAGCGCGATCGGCATGGCGAGGTAGCGCGAGTTGCCCGCGTAGCCGAGCTCGGTCATGACGGCGACGAGGCCGAGCCAGGCCGCGCCGGCGGCGGCGAGGGCGAGCACCGCCGCGGGGCGGCCCGAGTCGCAGACCGTCGCGGCGAGCACGCCGGCGTCCGACGAGGCGGGGGTCGCTGATCCGGGTCCGCGAGCGAGGGCCGCGACCGCGATCACGACGGCTAGCACGAGTCCCACCCGCGCCGGGGGCGGCGTCATGGACGCCGCCCGGTCGAGCACCGCCAGCCACGGCTGCTCGGCGAACGCGGGGCTGAGCAGCGTCGGGTCCTGAGCGCGACTCGCCGCGCGCAGCGCGTCGCCCGAGCCCCACAGCTCGGGACCGAGCCAAAGCAGCGGGAGCAGCGCCATGAGCGCGACCGCGAGCACGCGCAGCCGCCGCTCGCGGACGAGCACGAACAGCGCGTAGAGGCCGAGGAACGGCCACGCCTCGGGACGCAGGAGGCCCGCGGCGAAGCCGAGCGCGAGCGCCTGACCGCGGCGCCCGGCGAGATGGCGCTCGACGCCGAACAGCACCGACGCGGCGAGCAGGCCCTCGGAGTAGCCGAGGGCGGCCCCCCGCAGGTAACCGCCGGCGAGCGCGAGCAGCACGGCGGCGAGCCCGCCCGCGAAGGAGCCCCCAAGCCGCCGGCCCAGCACGAACGCCGCGAAAAGCCCCAGCAGGGCGCCCGCCCGAGCGACGAGGAGCCACAGTGCGGGCGCCGCTGGGCCGAAGAGCGAGAAGGGCGTCGTAAACAGGACCGGCAACGGCTTCCACGAGGGGCCGTAGCGCGTGTCGAGCGCGAGGTCGGCGACCTCCCGTCCCCACACGATCCACGCCCACGGGTCGTAGGTCGGCGTCGAGGGCAGGAGGAGCGAGAGGGCGGCGAGTGAGACCGCGGCGAGACCTGCCATCGCGAGCGGGGGAAGGCCCGGCTGCCCCCCGCGCGAGCCTTCCGCCCGCCGGCGACCCGACGCCGGCGACGGCACGTGCGCTCCAGTGATGGTCACGGCGGACATGCGCGCGCAGTTTGGCGGTGCGTCCGGGCGAGCGTGCTGCAGGCCGCCACCGACTGCGGCTACCCGCGCGCGGTCCGACCGCCGCGGGCTCCTGGCCGAAGGGCACTTCATCCCGCTGCACCTGCCCGACGGCGTCGAGCACGCCGGCTTCGACCCGCTGCCGCCCGACGCGGAGCATCCACCCGAGCGGCTGTGATGGGGCAACCACGTACGCGAGCTTCGCTGGCAGGCCGAGCTCGCGCGCCTGCTCGTGGACCGGTCGGCGCGGCGTCGGCGTGCCGCGCGGCGCGGTTCGCACGTGCTCCTGATTCCCGGCTTCCTCGCCGGTGGTACGTCGCTCGGCATCCTCGCGAGCTCCTTAAGCGAGTCGGGTACCAGCCCCGTCGCGGGCATCCGTGTGAACGTCGCCTGCTCGGGCCGCGCGGCTCGACCGGCTCGACGCGCGCCTCGAGCTCATCTATCGGCAGAGCGGGCTACCCGTCGCGCTCATCGGCCACACCGCGGTGGCCACTTCGCCAAGGCGCTCGCGACGCGGCGGCCGAGCGGGTGCGCGCGGTCATCTCGATGTCTGCGGTCTCGACACGCCGTTCGAAGTCAGCATTCCGACAAAGGCCGCGGTGGCCGCCGTGCGCGCGGCGGCACCGGCGCGCGAGCGATCCTGCGCGGCAGAACGGCTGCCTCACCGAAGCGTGCTCGTCTCGCTTCGCACGCGACTACGCCGCGCCCTTTCCGGAGGGCTCCCGCTCACCTCGATCTACTCGCGCGGCGACGGCGTCGTGTGGTGGGAGGCGTGCACCGTCCCCTACGCCGAGTGCGTCGAGGTCACCGGCAGCCACGTCGGCACGCCTTCAACCGGCGCTCCTACCGGGTGATCGGCGAGCGGCTCCCCAGCGAGGCGGCGCGGGCGCGCGAGGCGCCTGAGTTCGCCTCGACCTCCCGCTAAGCCGAGGCGGCCTGCACCTTCTCGGGCTGCTCCTCGACCATCGGCCCGTAGCCCGAGGGGTCGGCGATCCCCTCCTCGAGGAACGTGTAGCGTCCCTCGAGCACGCGCTGGGCGGCGCGGTAGTTCTCCTCATCGTCGTTGTACCAGAGCGCCGTGAACAGGTCGTCGACGCGGCGACGCGCCTGGCTGCAGAAGAGGTCGGCGAGCTCGCGGGCCTCTTCGGCGCGCTCCGGGTGCTCGTTAGCGATCGTGTCGGCGTATACGACCGCCGAGGAGATCGCGAACAGCTCGGCGCCGATGTCGACGATCCGCCCGAGTCGCGCCTGCTTCTTCTCGAGGCCCGCCTGGAAGCGACCCATGAGATAGAAGATCGAGCGGGCGAGCTTGCGCGACGAGCGCTCGGCGAAGCGCAGGTGCCGCCCGAGCTGACCGAATTCCCCGTAGCCGGCGGGCGACTGGCCCTTGCCGGTGACGAGGCCCGGCAGCCAGCGCGTGTAGAAGGCGCCCGCCTGGAGCGCCGCCCTGCCCTTGTCCTTGAGCTCGACCTCGGGCTCGAGGATGTCGCCGGCCACCTGGAGATGCTGATCGACCGCCTCGCGGGCGATGAGCAGGTGCATGATCTCGCTCGAGCCCTCGAAGATGCGGTTGATCCGCATGTCGCGCAGGACCTGCTCGGCCGGAATCGGCTTCTCACCGCGGGCCTTGAGCGAGGCCGCGGTCTCGAAGCCGCGGCCGCCGCGGACCTGAACGAGCTCGTCGGCGACCTGCCAGCCGAGCTCGGAGGCGTACAGCTTGGCGATACCCGCCTCGATGCGGATGTCGTTGGACTTGTTGTCGGCGAGCCGGCTGGCCACGTCGAGCATCGCCTCCATGCCGAAGGCGCTGCCGGCGATGAACGCGATCTTCTGCGCCACCGCCTCGTGCTTGCCGACGGGCTGGCCCCACTGGACCCGCTCAGAGGCCCACTCGCGCGCGATCTTGGTCGCCCACTTGCCGACGCCGACGCAGATCGCGGGCAGCGCGAGCCGGCCCGTGTTGAGCGTCGAGAGCGCGATCTTGAGGCCGTCGCCCTCGCGCCCGATGACGTTCTCCTTCGGCACGAAGACGTCCTCGAGCAGGGTCACGGAGTTCTCGATCCCGCGCAGCCCCATGAACTGGTTGCGGTGCTCGACGACCACGCCCTCGGTCTCGTAGGGCAGGACGAAACAGGTGATGCCACCACGGTGGCCTTCGCGCTTGGGGACCTGCGCCATGACCACGACGACGTCCGCGATGACGCCGTTGGTGGCCCAGAGCTTGCGCCCGTTCAGCACGTAGCCCGATCCGTCGCCGGTCGCCTCGGCGATCGTGCCCAGCCGCGCCGGGTCCGAACCGACGTCAGGCTCGGTGAGAAGGAAGGCGGAGATGTGGTCCTTCGCCACCTTGGGCAGCCACTCGCGCTTCTGCTCCTCGGTGCCCGCGAGGCGCAGCGGCTCGGCGACGCCGATCGACTGGTGGGCCGATAAGAACGTCGACAGCGACGAGTGCCAGGCGCCGACGAGCGTGAGCGCGCGGTTGTAGGTCACTTGCGAGAGCCCGAGGCCGCCGTATTCCTCCGAGACCTTCATGCCGAGCGCGCCGAGCGACTTGAGGCCGTCGACGACCTCGTCGGGGATCTTCTCGTCGCGCTCGAGCTGCATCGGGTCGACGTCGTTCTCGAGAAAGGTGCGCAGGCGCTCGAGGAAGCGCTCGCCGCGCTCGGCCTCCTCGCGGTCGAGGCGCGGCTGCGGATGGAGGAGGTCGAGGCGGAAGTCGCCCATGAACAGGCCCTTGCAGAAGCTCGGAAGCTTCCACTCGGTCTCCCGGGCACTCTCGGCTACGTCCCGTGCTTCTCGCTCGCTTACCTGCGTGGCCATGCCCTATCTCCTTGATTGCTCTTGGGCCGGTCGGCCGGCGGCATCGACGCGACGCCGACGGCGGAGCCGTCGCTCCTCGTCGCCGACGGCGGATAATGGCAGGAGCGTGCCGTCCGCCCGCGGCCCCCCGCATCTTTGCGGGCGCCGACGAAGGCGATGGCTCGGAGGCTGGTCATCTCGATCTCCGAGCGCCTCGCCACCCGCGTCCTACCCCGTCTTCACCGCCTCCGGCACCTCGATGTCCTTCTTGAGGATCTTGCCGGTCGGGCCCTT
>DAIOHA010000059.1:0-2705 GCA_036744955.1 Thermoleophilaceae bacterium
CCCAAGATGCCGGGCGAGCCGAAGCGCGTGCAGCCCTCGCGCGACCGCGACCGGCCCCGCTGAGTACGCGGCGCGCGGAGCGCCGCCCCGGGGCGCGCCGCTAAGACGACTGCGGCAGCTTCGCCTCGCCGCGCCGGGCCGCCGGGGCGGAGGGCGGAGGAACCACCGGCCCGATGTCGCCGTCCGGCGCCTCGTCGAGGTCGACGATTACCGGGGCGTGATCGCTCGGGCCGCTTCCCTTGCGGGCCTTCCGATCGACCCACGCCGCCCGTACACGGTCGGCGATCGGCGGGCCGGCGAGCACCAGGTCGATCCGCATCCCGAGATCCTGATGGAACATCCCGGCGCGGTAATCCCAGTAGGTGAACACGCGCTCGTCGGGCCAGCGCTCGCGCACCACGTCGCGCAGCCCGAGCGCCCGCAGCTCCTCGAGCGCCGCCCGCTCGGGGGGCGTCACGTGCGTCTGGCCGACGTAGGCGTCGGGATCGAAGACGTCGTCGTCGGTCGGCGCGATGTTCATGTCGCCGCACACGACGGTTGCCTCCGCGCCCTCGGCGATCATCTCGCGTAGGGCGGCAAGCCAGGCGAGCTTGTACTCGTAGTGCTCGGAGTCCGGCCTGCGACCGTTGGGGACGTAGACCGACACGACCCTGACCCCGCCACAGCCTGCCGCCATCGCGCGCGCTTCCTGATGCGGAAAGCCCGGCGCACCGGGTAGGCCGACCGTCACATCGTCGAGACCGACGCGCGAGAGGATCGCGACCCCGTTCCACGTCGGCTCGCCATGCGCCGCGACCGCGTAGGAGCGCTCGGCGAGCTCGTCGCCGAGCAGCTCGAAGAAGGCCTCGTCGGCGAGCTTGGTCTCCTGGAGGCAGACCACGTCGGGCCGCCGCTCGTCGAGCCACGACAGCAGCCGCGGCAGGCGCTGCTTCACCGAGTTGACGTTCCATGTCGCGATCCGCACCGCGCCGACGGTACCGGCCTGGGCTGCCTACCGCGCGGAGGGGTCGGGTCGGGGCCTGGCGACGGCGTGGTGCCGCCGCCCGGATCCTCCCGTCGTGGGCCTCAGGAAGTCGTCGTCTCGCCCTTCGGGCGGCGTGGTCTCGACCCCGCCTCGGGATCCCGGCGATGCCGAGCAGCGCCGCGGTCGGTGGGGGCTTCGCCGCCCGTCCCGCTGTGTCCGGCGTGCCGCCGCCGGTATCGGGCTGTGCTTGATCGCCCGTATCGGCGCGGGCGCCTCAGGCGCCGTAGACCGCCCAGGCGACCCGGGACGCCTTCAGCTCATGCTCGCCGCGCTCGCTCAGGTCGATCGACGAGCCGACCATGATGTCCCTCACGGTCCCCGACACCTGGATCTCGCCGACCTCGGCGAGCGTGCAGAGGCGCGCTGCGATGTGGACCGCCAGCCCGCCGATGTCGTCGCCGACGAGCTCGCACTCTCCGCTGTGGATCCCGGCGCGCATCTCGAGGCCGAGCTCGCCCAGCGCCGAGCGGATCGCCCTGGCGCACCTGATCGCGGCGGCGGGTAGCTCGATCTGGGCGAGGAAGCCGTCGCCGACCGTCTTGATCTCGCGTCCACCGTGGCGGCTGAGCTCGCGGCGCACGACCTCGTTATGGCTCGCCAGAAGACCGCGTTCACCGGCGATCGCCGAGCTCGGCCGCGCGTCGCGTCGAGTCGGCGATGTCGGTGAACAGGACGGTCGCGAGCACCCGCGTCGGCTCGCGGTACGCCCGTCGCCCGGTCAGGAACTCCTCGGACCTCGTCGACCAGTTCATCGACGTCGCCTACAAAGCTCAGGTTGTCGCGCCCCGAGAGCTCGACGAACCGCGCTCCGGGGATCGCCTCGGCCAGAGCCCGTCCGGACGCGATGGGGACGAGCGTGTCGTCGGCGCGGTGGAGGACGAGCGTCGGCGCTTCGATGTCCCCGAGCTCTCTCGGCCGGCCCGCCGACGAACACGAGGTCGATCGATCCCTCGCCGTGAACCTGGTAGGCGATCTCCACGTCGCCCGAGCGTGTGAACCGGGTGTCGGGGGTGGTCACCGTCGTCGCGTAGCGGTCGCCGCTAGCTCGCGAGTGGGCAACTCGGCGCTCCGCACTCGGTCCTCGGGCGCGGGCGGTCGCGAGCCGCGCGCTCGGTCAGCTTGCGCGCAGCGCTCGCCGCCCGACCCCGACCGCCGCGAGCCCCACGAGCATGGGCAGGATCACGAGCGCCCACGAGAGCGCTCCGGGCTCGTACGCCCAGTAGGAGCCCGGGCCGAAGGGCAGGGCGTGCGCCAGCAGGAAGCCGGCCGCGAAACCGATCCCGAGCGCCACGGTGAGCTTCGCGCCGCGGTCGTCGCCGCGGCCCGCGAGCCACGCAGCAGCAAGGACGGCGACGTACCCGGCGAGCGAGACCGCCCAGGCGTAGAGCGGGACCCCGCCGGGGCCGCCGGTCGGCTCGTTCTGCAGGATCACGTGATCGAGGTCGTGAAGAAGGAGCAGCACGAAGAGCGCCAGGTCGGCGAGGAGCACCGGCCGCATGCGAGCGCGCGCTGTCGCCGCGCCGAACTGCGACCCGTCCGTCGCACGAGGGGCCGAGTGAGCCGTCATGCAGCATGTATGTTACCTACTTGTCGAGCCTGACGACACGTCCGGCGCGGCCCGGCCGAGGGTCCCGGTCACCGAGTGGGTGCGGCGCTTGCGGATGTGGTCCTTGCCGTCGCC
>DAIOHA010000059.1:2805-7424 GCA_036744955.1 Thermoleophilaceae bacterium
GCGGGGTGCCGGCCGCGCTGGGCGCTCACCATAGCGTCGCTCTCACGCGAAGACGAAGTGATACGGGCGAGCCGCCTCGCCCCCCTCGACGCGGGTGCGACGATCAGGCGCGTGACCGTCGTCGCCTCGGCCGCACCCGCCGAGCCGCTCCGCCTCCGCACGGCGCGGGGGCGCTGGACGCTCGCGGCCGTGGTGCTCGGCACGGGCGCCGCGTTCATCGAGTCGAGCGTCGCGGGCCTTGCCCTGCCCGCCATCGGGCGCGAGTTCGACCTTGCGCTCGGCGGCCTCCAGTGGGTCGTGAACAGCTACATGGTCGCCCTCGGGGCGCTCATCGTCTTCGGCGGGTCGCTCGGCGATCGCTACGGGCGCCGGCGGGTCTTCGTGCTCGGCGCGGTCGGCTTCTCGGTCGCGTCCGTCCTGTGTGCCGTGGCTCCGAGCAGCGGCCTCCTCATCGCCGCGCGCGTCCTTCAGGGGATAGCGGGCGCGATGCTCGTCCCCGGCAGCCTCGCGATCGTCGAGGCGAGCTTCCATCCCGACGACCGCGGCCAGGCGATCGGCGCGTGGGCGGGCTGGGCCGGCGTCTCGACCGCCGCGGGCCCCTTCCTGGGAGGCGCGCTCGTCGACGCGGGCTCGTGGCGCCTCGTCTTCCTGATCGTGGTGCTCGTGGCCGGGCCAGCCGCGCTCCTGGCCGCCCGGTACGTTCCCGAGTCGGGCGACGCGGACGCGGGTAGACGACCGGACTGGCTCGGCGCGGCGCTGATCAGCGCCGCCCTCGGCGGGCTCGTGTACGCGCTCGTCGAGGCGGGCGGGCGCGGTCTCGACGACCCGCGCGTTGCGGTGACCGGGGCGCTTGGCGTCCTGCTGCTCGCGGCGTTCGTGCTCGCCGAGCGACGCGTCGCCCATCCGCTGCTCCCGTCGGGACTGTTTCGCTCGCGTCAGTTCACGGGCGCGAACCTCGCCACCCTCGCCAACTACTTCGCCATCGGCGGCGCGTTCTTCTTTCTCTCGCTCCAGCTTCAGACGGTCGTGGGCTTCAGCGCGCTCGAGGCCGGCGCGGCGACTTTCCCCTCGACGCTCCTCATGCTCCTGCTGTCCCCGCAGGCGGGGCGGCTCGGCCAGCGCATCGGACCTCGCTGGCTGATGACGATCGGCCCGCTCGTGGCCGCGGTCGGCTTCGTCCTGCTCGCTCGGATCGGGCGCGACTCCACCTACGTCACCGACGTCCTGCCCGCGATCGTCGTGTTCGGGCTCGGGCTGACGATCTTCGTGGCGCCGCTGACCGCCGCCGTTCTCTCCGCCGTGCCCGACACCGAGGCGGGCCTCGCTTCGGCGATGTCGAACGCCTTCGGCCGGCTCGCGCAGCTCGGCTCGAGTTCGGTCCTTCCCCTGGCCGCCGGCCTGGGGGCGAGCACCGCGGTCGGCCCCGGGGAGTTCTCGGCCGGCTACCGCAACGCCATGCTCATCTGCGCCGGCGCGGCCGTCGTGGGCGCGGTCACCGCTTTCCTGACCGTGTGTCGCGGGCGCGAGGAGCCTGTCGTCCGCCAACCGAGCCCGACGCACGCCTGCGCGCCGACGACCCGCCGACTCGACGGCGGCGTCGTGGCGACTGCGCTCTCGGCGGACGGGACAACGCGCGGCCACGCATCCTCTCCAACCGGCCATGGCCCGGGCTCGCGCTCGGGCCTAGGGTGAGGATCGACCACACGCCCTCGTCCGAAAGGCATTCCATGCCCAGCCGGCTCCGCCCCTCGACTCCTCCTTCGTACGAGACGAACGCGCGCCGAAGCGGGCGCGACGAGCGTGTCGAGCGGCCCGCGCGCGACGGCGCCCGCGGGGAGCGGGCACGTGCGCGGCTCGCGGCGGCCGAGCGCGCGCGGCGAGGATGCCGAGGACGACGCCTACGTCGCCCTGCGCCGCCGCTAGCGACGGGCGCGGCGCCAAGGAGCTCTGCGCCCGGACCTACTCGCCGCCCTCACTCTCCGGCGCCTCCTCGATCAGTGCCGCAGTGCCCTCGTTGACGCCCTCCTCCGCCATCAGGGGCGTTTCCTCCGTGGTCGGCGTCTGACCCTGGCTCTCCCTCCGCTCGCCGGACTCGCCGTCCGATCGCTCGGGCGCGGCGGCGTCCTGCGGTTCCTCTCGCTCTGAGGCCACGTCGTCTCCTCTCTGCACCTCGCGTCCGCGCTCGGTGCCCTGGGGCGCGAGGCGACACTCTGTCACGGCCGAGTGCCGATCGACACGCCGCTCGGAGGGCCGCGCGCACTATGTTCTCGACGTGGATCAAGCGCCTCCCGCCGGAGTTTCATCGCTCGCCGAGGCGCACTCCGACCTGGGCGCCGTGCTGCGGGACGCGGGCTACGGCGAGCCCGGTCTGCGCCGCGTGCTCGGCGCCGCGCCCGAGCGCGCCGTCGACCCCGAGGTGCGGCCGCTCGCCGTACGCCGCGCCGAGGAGGCGGCGGACGACGCGCTCGCGTCCCTCGCCCGCCTGCTGGTGCTCGGATCCGATGTCGATGGCGAGGAGGCGGAGGGCGCGCTGGCGCCGCTTGCCCTCGACGCGCTCGCCGAGGCCGGTGTCCTCGAGCGGCGCGACGCCGAGGTGCGCGCGCTCGTCCGGATTCTCCCCTACGAGGGTCTGCTCCTCGCCCACGATCCGCCCGCCGAGCGCGGCGGCTTCGAGGAGGTGACGGCGCCGGGGCCCTCGGCACGAACCTTGGCCTCGCTCACCGTGCGGCGTCGCGTGCACGCGGCGCTCGACCTCGGCAGCGGCGGGGGCGTACAGGGCCTTCTGCTCGCGCGCCACGCCGACAGGGTCGTCATGACCGACGTCAGCGAGCGCGCGCGCGCGGTCGCCGGGCTCAACGCGCGGCTGAACGCGATCGACAACGTCGAGCTGCGCACTGGCGACTGGTTCGAGCCCGTGGCGGGCGAGCGCTTCGACCTGATCGCCGCGAACCTCCCGTACGTCGTCTCGCCCGACGTCGACTACGTCCACCGCGACAACCCGAGCGAGCGCGACGAGCTCTCGCGCTCGGTGGTCGGACGCATCGGCGAGCACCTCGTCGAAGGCGGGATCGCCCACGTGCTCTGCAACTGGGTGCACGGCGAGAGCGAGCCCTGGGCTGACGCCCCGCTCGCCTGGGTCGCCGACACGGGCTGCGATGCGCTCGTGCTCCACTATGCGTCGCACGAGCCGCTCGAGTACGCGGCGAGCTGGAACCGGCCGCTGCGCGAGCGCGACCCCAACGCCTACGAGGCGACGATCGACCGGTGGCTCGACTACTACCGCGGCGCGCGGGTCGAGCGGATCGCCTCGGGCGCGGTCGTCCTGCGCCGGCGCGGCGCGGGCGCGGCCGAGCGAAG
The DNA here is from genome assembly GCA_036744955.1 of Thermoleophilaceae bacterium. Lineage (GTDB taxonomy): Bacteria > Actinomycetota > Thermoleophilia > Solirubrobacterales > Thermoleophilaceae > JACCUC01. Next base: position 6,163 of record DAIOHA010000059.1, read on the forward strand.
CTGGGCGCGGCCGATCGAGGTCCCCGACGCGCCGACGGGGAAGGCCGGCGACCACGTCGAGCGGCTGCTCCGCGCCCAGGACGAGCTTGCGAGGCTGTCCGGCCCCGAGGCGCTGCTCGCCGAGCGCTTCGAGGCCGCACCCGGCCAGCGCCTCGACCAGACCATGGCCTACGGCGAGGGGGGCTACGCGGCCGACGCCGCCTACATGCGTTGCATGCCCGGGGTGGGAGTGACCGCGCGCGTCGACCCGCGCGTCATGCCGGTGGTCGTCGGCTGCGACGGGAAGCGGCCGCTCGGCGAGCTCATCGCGCGCGCGACCGAGAGCCTCGGTCGCGACCGGGTCGAGGTCGCGACGCTGTGCTTTGCCACGGTTCGTACGGCGTACGAGCTCGGGCTGATACGGCGGGTGGGCGGCGGAGACGCGCCCGCGGCCCCCGCGCCGCGCTCCGCGGGTAAGAGATAGACGACGAGAGGAGCGACGCGATGCTCGAGACCGGCGAAGAGGCACCCGACTTCGAGCTGCCCGACCAGGACGGCGAGCCCGTCCGCCTCTCCGAGCTGCGCGGCCGCAACGTGGTGCTCTACTTCTACCCGCGCGCCGACACGCCCGGGTGCACCACGCAGGCGTGCAGCATCCGCGACCACTCCTCCGACTACGAGGCGGCGAACGCGGTCGTCCTCGGCGTATCGCCCGACGAGCCCGTGAGGCTGCGGAAGTTCGCCGACAAGCACGGCCTGCCGTTCACTCTCCTCGGCGACCCCGAGCATGGCGTGCTCGAGGCCTACGGCGTGTGGAAGGAGAAGAAGATGTACGGCAAGACGTCGCTCGGAGTCGAGCGCACGACGTTCGTGATCGACCCGGAGGGCGTGGTCAGACGCGTGCTGCCGCGAGTCAAGCCCAAGGAGCACGACGAGCTCGTGCTCGGCGCGCTCGAGGGGCTCTAGGGAAAGGGGCGGTGCCAGCGCGCGTGTCGCCGCCGGCCGCCGCGCTCGTCGACGGCGGCGGGAACGCGGAGGCGACCGTCGGCGCCGCCCGGTCTCCGCCCTCCGACCGCAGACCCGCGTCCGTGGCCTGCGGGTCGCCGTGGCGCTCGCGTTCGCCGGCGGCATCGCGCTCTCACCGCGGCTGTGGTTGTCGGACGCGCGCGACTATCTGGCTCGCGCCGGTGCCGAGTCGCAGGCGAGCTGTGCGCACGGGGAGGGCCGCGCGGTCGCTCACCCTCGTCGTATGGGGGCGGCCCGACCTCCTCACCGGCCGCCGC
>DAIOHA010000060.1:0-7403 GCA_036744955.1 Thermoleophilaceae bacterium
CGCGGTGAGCGTCAACGCCGAGAACGGCGTCGTCTACCTGCGCGGCCAGCTCACCGACGACACCCAGATTGGCGCGCTCGTGGCCCAGGCGCAGAAGGTCGAGGGCGTCCGCCAGGTCGAGAACTTGCTGCATACCCAGAGCAGCCCTGCGCCGACGAAGCCGGATGGGGGCCCGGGGTCCGAGGCGGCCTGAGCGCCGCCTGGGCCATGGAGCCTGCCGGGATCGAACCGGCGACCTCCTGCTTGCAAAGCAGGCGCTCTCCCAGCTGAGCTAAGGCCCCGTGCGTGGAGGCTAGCGCTCGAGTCGCAATCGGCGGCGCGGGTGCGCGCTGCCCGCGCCCGTGTGCGACGATGCCCGTCGACGCCGGCCGAGATGGCGCTCGGGAGGAGGACGCGGGGTGGCGCAGGCGACGGCTGAGGAGTCAGAGGAGGCGAGCGGCGACGAGAGCCGGGATGGCTCCGAGCAGTCGCGCCCGAAAAGCGATCGCGCAGAGATCTCGAACTACGAGATCGTTCAGCACCACTTCCGCGAGGCCGCCGACCGGCTGAACCTCTCCGACGATGTCGCCGAGGTTCTCGGCACGTCGTATCGCGAGATCACCGTCCAGCTCCCGGTCACGCTGAGCGACGGCCGGACGCACGTGTTCTCGGGCTACCGCGTCCAGCACAACGGCGCGCGCGGCCCCTACAAGGGAGGGGTTCGCTTCCACCCCGAGGTCGACCTCGACGAGGTCCGCGCACTCGCGGCGCTGATGACCTGGAAGACCGCTATCGCCGAGGTGCCCTTCGGCGGCGCCAAGGGCGGCGTGAACTGCCCGGCCGACGAGCTCGAGCAGAGCGAGAAGCAGAAGATCGCCCGCTCCTTCCTCGGGAAGATCGAGAAGCTGCTCGGACCGCAGCGCGACATCCCGGCGCCCGACGTCAACACCGACGCCCAGACGATGGCGTGGATGATGGACGAGTACGGCAAGCTCAACGGGCACACGCCGGCGTGCGTGACCGGCAAGCCGATCCCGCTCGAGGGCTCCTACGGGCGCGAAGCGGCCACGGGACGCGGCGTGGTCTTCCTCTACCGCGAAGCGGCGCCGCAGCTCGGTCTCAAGCCGCCCGAGACGCGCTTCGTCGTGCAGGGCTACGGCAACGTCGGCTCGTGGGCGGCGCGCATCATGCAGGGGCTCGGCGCGAAGCTCGTCGGGGCCTCGGACGCCAACGGGGCCATTCGATGCGAGGGCGGTATCGACGCCGAGGGCCTCTATCGCCACGTCCAGGAGGGCGGGACGCTGCCGGAGTACGAGGACGCCGAGGAGATCACGGCCGACGAGCTGCTCGAGATCGAGTGCGAGGTCTTCATCCCGGCGGCGCTCGGCGGGATGATCCACGAGCGCAACGCCGACAGCCTGAAGTGCAAGATGATTCTCGAGGGCGCAAACAGCCCGACCACGCCGAAGGCGGACGCCATCCTCGAGGACAACGGCGTCTACGTCGTGCCCGACGTCATGGCCAACGCGGGCGGCGTCGTCGTCTCGTACTTCGAGTGGGTCCAGAACCTCCAGCACTTTCGGTGGGACGAGCGCGAAGTGAACGACAAGCTCGGCGGCATCATGCGGCGCGCCTACCGGGCGGTGGCGGCGCGGGCGCATGAGTCGGACATCTCCCTGCGCAGCGCGGCGTACGACGTCGGCATTCAGCGCGTCTACGAGGCGTCAAGGACGCGGGGGTACATCTCGTAAGCGCCTGGGCGCCGGCCCGAAAAAGCGCGAGGGGCGCCCGTCCGGCGCCCCTCGCTGACTGGTCCAATCGCGGCATCCGTTACCGCTACGGCGGCCTCCGTGGTCACCGTGCTGTCGTTATCGAGCGAGCGGCTCAGGGTTAGGGCGCCCCGCTCGAACCGTCTGAACGTCCAGGCGCCTCTAGGCGCCGGCGCCCGTCAGTCCTCGAAGTCCGCGTCCGGCCGCGGCCCCTCGCCGCGCCGCACGCCCTCATGCTCGACCGTGTCCTCGAAGAAGCCGCGCGCCGAGCGCGACTCCGGATCGGCAGACTCATCGTCGATGATCTCAGCCGGTCCGTTGCGCTCCTCATCGAGGTAGAGAGAGTCTTCCAGTTGGTCCTCCGGCTCGGCTCGGCCGGGCGGCTCGGGCTCCCCGGCGAGCGGGTCCGGCTCGGTTTCGAGCGGTTCCGGCTCGGTTTCGAGCGGTTCCGGCTCGGTTTCGAGCGGTTCCGGCTCGAGCGGGTCGGCGGACGAGAGCTCCGGGCTGCTCGGCGCGCCCGCGGCGAGCTCCTCCTCGACCGCGAAGGAGGCCGTCGGTTGGTCGACCACGCCCCACTCGGGTGAAGGCTCGGCGCCCGTCGGGTCCAAGGCTTCACTCAGCTCTCGATGAGCACTCTCGGGCACGGCCGGGCCGTCGGGCTCGCGGCTCTCGGCGATAGACGAGTCCGAGACGTCACGGCTTTCCTCCTCGATCAGATGCTCTTCGGCGAACGGAGCGCCGGAAACGTCATGCTCCGCGAGCGGTGCGTCGGCGAGCGACTCCTCCGCGAGCGACTCCTCCGCGAGCGGCTCATCCGCGAGCGGCTCCTCAGCGAGCGGCTCGTCGGATTGAGGATCGCCTCCAGCGGGCGGTAGCTCGTAGAGCGCCGTCTCTTCGAGCGGCTCCTCGATCGCCTCGTCTCGCGCGAGCGCATCGGCGGAGCCGAGCTCGTCGACCGGCGGCTCGCCCAGAGGAGCGTGCTCGACGGGGTCCGGTTCCATAGTTCGCGCCTCGGACTCGGCGACGGGCCCCGAGAAGCCGCTGTCGTCGAGCGGCGCCTCGATGGGCGCGGGTTCCTCTTGAGATAGGTCACCTGCCAAGGGCTCCTCCTCGACCGGGTCCCTCGCGAACGCCGGACCCGGGCCCGGCCAGTCGCCGGTCACGGGCGCCTCCTCGGGACGCCGGTCGGAGCTCTGCGCGGGAGCGGGCTCGACCGGCTCGACCGGTTCGTCGAGCGCATCGAGCTCGAGCGACTCGACCGACGGCTCCTCCGGCGGCTCGAGGTCCTCCGGCTCGACGAGCGCTTGCTCGCCCTCGATCATGGGGCCGCCCTCAGCGAGCGGCTCGTGATCGTCGACGGGGATGCTCGGCTCGAGGCCAGCGCGCTCCTCGGCCAGAGGCGGCTCGACCTCCGCGGGGGGGTCCGCCGCTAACTGGTCGGGGGCGAGGTCCACCTCATCCTCCGCACCGAAGGCCGGTTCGCCGGGCAGCGGGTCGACGTCGGACCTCGGCGGGGGCGGGAGCGGGTCCTCCCCTTCGAGCCGAGCTTCGTCCTCACGAAACTCCCCAACATCCCCCAGACGTTCGCTCTCGAGCGGCTCGTCCCCACCCGACGCCCCCTCGACGTCGAGAGGCTCGAACAGCTCAGTCGGCATGTCGGTGATAGGTGGTCCGCCCTCTTCGGCAGATCGCTCCGCGGGGGCGGGCGGCACCAGGTCTCCCGGGGTCTCCAGGTCGTCCGGGCCCTCCGGATCGCCGGGCGGCTCCACGTCGGCCGGCGGCTCCAAGTCGGCCGGCGTCTCTAACTTGGCCGGCGGCTCGAGATCAGCCGGCGGCTCCGAGCTGGACGCCGGCCCCGGCTCGGGCTCGGCGGGGACGAACGACGGAACCTCGATCTCGTCCGACCCCCATCCGTGCCACTCGAAGGACGGCGTGTCGCGCTCACCCGTGAGACCGGCCTCGGCCGCGCGATCGAAGGGACCGTCGGGGGACGCCGCCTCGTCCGCGTCCGGGGGCTGCAGCGGGTCTAAGGAGGTCTCGGCCTCGAGCTCCTCGACGGACACCGGACCGAGCGCCTCGGCCTCCTGGCGGGCGATCTCGTCCTCGTCGGCGCCGTGCTGGCGCTTGAGCTCGAGGTGCTCGCGGATGGCCTCGTCGAGCAGACCCATCGCGGGGTAGGCTAAACGTTCGCCCCTCGCTGCGTTTGCGGCCGCGGCACTTCCCCGTCGCACGCGGCGCTCGACGGCTCGGCGGTCGCGACGCGGTTCTTGCCGGCCCGCTTCGCGCGGTAGAGCGCTCCGTCGGCCGCGGCGATCAGTCCCTGCGCGTCGGACGCGACTCGGGCACCGCGGCGACCCCGAAGCTTGCGGTCACGGCAATCGAACCGTCGTCGTCGAGGCGGCCGATCGGCCGCCGGGCGATCGCGCGGCGCACCCGCTCCGCGAGATGGACGGCGCCCGCGAGGTCCGTCTCGGGAAGGATCAGCGCCATCTCCTCGCCGCCGTAGCGCGCCACGTGGTCGATCTCGCGGCACTGGTCGCGAAGCTCGCGCGCGACCTCCACGAGCACGACGTCGCCCTGCTGGTGGCCGAACTCGTCGTTGACGCGCTTGAAGTCATCGATGTCGAGCATGACGAGGCTGAACTGGCCGCTGAAGCGGCGCGTGCGCTCGAGCTCGTGCGAGAGGGCGTCGCCGAAGCGGCGCACGTTGGCGAGGCCCGTCAGCTCGTCGGTGAGCGCCTCGCGGCGTGTGTTCTCGTGCACGAAGGCGTTCTCCACCGATACTGCGGTCTGGGCGGCCAGGTAGGCGAACAGGTCGCGCTCGCCGTCGTCGAACGGCTGCCCGTGGCGGGCGATCGAGATGACGCCGATGTACTCGGAGGCGCTGCCCAGGGCGATGCGCGCGCGCAGCGGCGCGGCGAGCGCGTGCACGTCGTCGACCATCGCCTGCTCGGCCTTCGCGCGCGCGACCGTGGCGCTGCGGTCGCCCTCGATCCTGCGTCGAAGCTCGCGGCCCTCGGCGGCGTTGGCGCGGAAGACCCGGCGCTCGGCGGCGGTGAGCGCCTCCCCGCGACCGTCGCCGGCCTCGCCGACGCCGGCAGTGCGCATCTTGTCGGGGTCGACCGGAAGCGCCCGTCCCGCGTCGGCGGCGCACGACTCGACCGCCGTGCGCACCGCGAGATCGACCACCGAGTCGGGGTCGAGGCCGCTCGCGAACGCGTCGCCCACGCGGCGCGTGACGTCCTCGAGCTCCTCGCGACCCTGCTCGACCTGCGAGACCCTTCTCGCGAGCTCGCCCGAGAGCGCGTTGAGCTCCGCCGCTAGGGCGGCGATGCGGTCGTCGCCGTGCACGCGAAGGCGGGTGCGATAGTCGCCGGTCCGCAGGCGGGCTGCCGCGTTGACGAGCTCGCCCAGGCGCTTGCGGAGGAGCAGGAGGCCGAGGACGGCGGCGGCCGCCATCGTCGCCAGTAAGGCTGCGACGATCAGAAGCAGCCGCGCGCCGGGCGAGCCGGGGCCGTCGGCGCGCGCGAGCACGCCGACGCGAACCGACCCCCCGACCGGCTCGGGGACCGTACCGTACGCGCCGCGGTAGCTGCGGTCGGCTATCTCCGCGCCTCCCGACTCAAACGGCGCCGCGTCGGCGAGCGGCCCCAGCGTGCTCGCGAGCGAATGACCGCTGCGGAGCAGGCGTACTTGGAGGCCGGTGAAGTGACGCACGCGGACGGCGAGCTGCGGCGCCGTAGTCGTCGACGCGACGAGCGTGCCGAGGCGGCCGCGCGCCGAGACCGTGGGCGCGGCCGCTGCGAGCGCCACCGCGTTCCTCGGGCCCGCCTGCACAAGCCGCTCACCGTCGGCGGTGTAGAAGGCGAGGGCGACGACGCGCGGGTTGGCCCGAACGAGCTGGTCGGCGCGGCGCTCTAGGTCGAGCGAAGGACCACGGACGATCGCGGCTTGAAGCCTCCGGTCGGCGGCGATGCCGGCGAGCTCCGGGCGCGCGCTGTTCCGCGCGGCCTCGTACGTCGAGAAGGCCGCGCGCAGCCCCTGCTCGGCGCGCCCCTGGGCGGAGGAGGGGGCCGTCGCGCGATCGAGGAGGAGGGCGAGAACGGCGACCGTCGGGGCGATCAGCGCGATCGCCCACAGGAGGTGAAGACGGTTCCGAACGGTCATATGTATGCCGGCACGCTGCCGCTCCTTGGACTGATCGGCGTGCCGGTCCGCCTCCTTGAAGGTTAACGGCGCGCGCCCTCTCTCCGCACGGCGCCGGCTATCATCGGCGCGTCAGGTCGCGCCCCCTCAAGGCGCGCGCCACGGGGCTATAGCTCAGCTGGGAGAGCGCCTGGATCGCACCCAGGAGGTCGCCGGTTCGAGTCCGGCTAGCTCCATATGCGAACCGCCTGCAAGTAGGCGGTTACGGTACCGACTATCTCCTCTCCGGCGTCCGCGCTGGGGTCCATTCGTGGTCCGATGCCCTACCGCCAGGTACGCGGCGAAGCCGTCCTCATCTAGCGGCTTACGCCTTCGACGCGGGGGCGCCCTGACTAGCCGCCACGGCCGGTGGCCCGGCCCGACAAAACCGCGACATTACGCTCAGCTAGACGAAGGGCGCCTAGCCAGCGCGGCGGGAAGCGTTGCCCCCGAAAACGGACGCAGGATTTGGGGGCGCTCGCCCAGCGATGAGGACCGGGATGCGACGGCGGCTCGGAGGCGTAACAGCCCGAGACACGCGGTAGGCCCGAAGGCTCGCTGACGGGGTCGATCTAGAGCCACGAGTGGCGTTACGTGGCAGCGCAGAGCTGTGGGCGGGAGGCGCGGATACAGAGCAGTTCCTCTGAGTCCCTAGCCGCAGGGACGGACCCACCGTGCCCGCGGACACGCCAACGCACGAAGGAACGCATGAGCTACCTGACGAGACAGAAGAAAGTGAAGAACGGCAAGCGCCAAGCCGCGACCAAGCGCAACGTGAGAAGTGAGAGTGCGAAGTGGCGCACCAAGCCGGCGACCGAGCTTCAGTGGGCAGGTGCTCGGCGCATCGAGCGTGAGACCGGCCGAACGCTCGCCGACTCGATGACGAAGGGAGAGGCGAGCGACCTGCTCAGCGAACGCTTCGCCCAAGACGAGCGCGCAGAGCGTGCACATCGTCGATCACAGCGCGCTCGTCGTCGCGCGGGCGAACGCCGCGCGGCATGAGCGTGCGTGAACGAAGAGAGCTGAGAGGCGGGTTTTTGGCGCCAGCTCGGCTTCCACGCCGCTAACGCGCTGCGCAAAAACGGCCTCGATCGCCAGAAAAGAAACTGGAGGCCCGCGTGACGCATCGAAAAGCCGCTCCGAAGCATCTTTCGCGCTCCTCGGCGGCCCTGTGGCGCGACTTCCGCGGTCAACCCAAGCCGCACCCGGCGCTTCGGGAGGGGCGCGAGAGCCGGCTGGCCGCCTCACGGCTCCTCCGAGAGTTGCGGCTTGCGACCAAAGGCGCCCGACGCGTCCGAGTCTGACGACCGCTTCGACGCCCGGCTCCGAGGCGAAGTCTCCGACTGGCTACGCGACGACTAGGGGGCCCACACGGACGTCGACCGTCACACGGCCTTGCGCCGACGTGAGGGTGGTCCACGCTTTTAGGACGCTTCCGTGAAACCATGAGCCGATGACGAAGCCCTCGCC
>DAIOHA010000061.1:0-7318 GCA_036744955.1 Thermoleophilaceae bacterium
CCGGGCGCGTAGCTCAGTGGGAGAGCGCTCGCTTCACACGCGAGAGGTCGCTGGTTCGAAACCAGCCGCGCCCATTCCTCGTCGAGGTAGCCGCTGCGGGGCCGACCGCCCGCCTCAGCGAGCGCCGGCGCCCTCGCCCTCCGTGCGCGGCCTGAGCCCCTCCAGCAGACGGGCCACCGTGCGCCCGACCTCCGCGCGCGCGGCCGTGAGGTCGTCGGCGCGGGCGAGGACGAGCGCGGCCTCGGCGAGCGCGCCGAGCATGAGGTGCGCGAGCGTGTCGACGGGCTGTGACTCGAGCTTCCCCGAGTTCATCGCCGCCTCAAGCGCCGCGCGCAGCAGACCCGCGCTGTACTCGGCCCCGATCGAGCGCCACTCCTCGTAGCCGAGCACCGACGGCGCCTCGAGCAGCGAGATTCGCCGGATCGGCGGCTCGAGGCAAGCGTCGAGAAAGGCGTCGATGCCCACCTCGAGGTGGCGCTCGGGTCGGGGTTCGGCGGCCACCGCCGCCACGAGTCGCTCCGCGACCTCGCGCTCGAGCTCCTCGTAGACGGCGCGAAAGAGCGCGCGCTTGTCCTCGAAGTGGTGGTAGAGCGCCCCACGCGTCACGCCAGCACGCTCCACGACCTCGGTCGTGCCTACCGCGGCGTACCCGCGCTCGGCGAACAGCTCGCGCGCCGCCTTGAGCACGGCCGCACGCGTCGCCCGCCCGCGCACTGCGCGACGGTCCTCGCGTCCCCCTTCGCCCTCAGGCATAATTCCGACAGGCTGCATGTCTGTTACATTCCCGCAACCGCTCGAATCTAGAGGAGGCAGGGTGGCCGTAGTCGAGTTGCAAAGAGCAGAGGGCGGGAGCCTCGAGCGTGTCGCCGCCCAACTCGAGGAAACCGGCTGGGCCGCGGCGCTCGTCGACTCGGAGTGGCGGCTGTCGTGGGTCTCGACCCAGCTGCGGGCGTTCATGGGCGGCGCATCCGACCGCGAGCTCGGCGTCGGCGCGCACTGGTGCGATGCCCTGCGCACGGCGCGCTGGCAGTCGAGCATCACCGACGAGACGCGCCGCCGCTGGCTGCGCGAGAGCCTGCCCTACGTCGCCTACGACACGCCGGGCGGCATGGAGCGCGTGCGCGAGCTCGTCGGACGCGACGAGCTCGGCCTAATCGCCGACCTCGATGCCGAGCGGCCGCCGCCGCTTTGGGGCTGGACGCTCGAGTTCCTCCAGGACGACCTCCCGCCCTCGGCCGGACGCTGCCTCGCCATCCGGCATGAGCTCGGGGGCGAGCACGCGGGCACCACACTGCTCTACGGCGCCAACCTGCCCGCGACGCTGCTCGCCCTGCTCGCCCGCGGCAACTCGGGCATGTTCCACCGCATGGCCCGGCTGACCGAGCCCGCGCGGCGCTCGGCGGCGATTTTGTTCGTCGACGTCTGCTCGTCGGGCACACTCTCCCGCCGCTTGCCCACGGCGCGCTACTTCAGCTTGATCCAGTCGGTCATGACCGCGGTCGACGCGGTCCTCGCGAGCAACGAGGGCATCGTCGGCAAGCACGTCGGCGACGGTGCCACAGGCTTCTTCCTCGCCGACGACCTCGGATCGGACTCGGCCACCGCGCGGGCGGCGATCGAGGCCGGCCGCGAGGTCGCCCGCGTCGCGCGCGAGGCGGCCCGGCGGCTGGCCGACGACGGCTTCCCCGTCGAGCCCGAGGAGGTCGACGTGCGCGTCGGCCTGCACTGGGGCTGGTCGCTCTACATGGGACAGGTGGTCCGCGGCAGCCGCCTCGAGGTCTCCGCGCTCGGCGACGAGGTCAACGAGTGCGCCCGCATCGAGCAGGTCGCGCCCGAAGGGGCGGTGCTCGCCTCGAAGGCGCTCGTCGAGCGGCTCGACCCCGCCGACGCCGAGGCGCTCGGCCTTCACCGCGACAGCATCCGCTACCGCGCGCTCGCCGAGCTCCCCGGCGCCGACGAGAAGGCCCGCCGGGACGCGGGCGGGCTCTCGGTGGCGGACATGGCCCTCGACGGCAACCGGCTCGAGCCGGTCGAGGAGACGAAGGCGACGACGACCCCCGAGGAGCTTCAGTGATCAAGAGCATCGTGGTGGGTACCGACGGCTCGGAGACCGCGCAGCGCGCCGTGGGCTTCGCGCTCGACCTCTCCGAGCGCTTCGGCGCGCGCCTCATCCCCGCGAGCGCCTACGTTCCCGAGCCCGAGCGCAAGTTGCGCGCCGCGCGCGAGGAGGCGCCGGCCGACGTGCAGTGGACGATCAACCCGAGCGGCACCGTCGACGCGATGCTGCGCGAGGTCGAGGACAGCGCGCGCGCCCGCGGCGTCGAGGCGACCCCGGTCGCGCGCACGGGCGATCCCGCCGACGTCCTGTGCGAGGTGGCGAGCGACTACGGCGCCGACGTGGTCGTTGTCGGCAGCAAGGGCATGGACCGGCGGCTGCTCGGGAGCGTCCCCAACACCGTCTCGCACCGGGCGGGTTGCTCGGTGATGATCGTCAAGACCGAGGACGAGGAGGAAGCATGAGCGGGACCGAAGAAGCCGCGCCGGCTCGCGCCGCTGACCACGCGGGCTACACGATCAAGCGCATCGACGAGATGGAGGCGGTCTACGCGGGCGCGTTCAAGCGCGCTCGAGCGGAGCTCGGCGTCGAGTCCTTCGGCATGCAGGTCATCGACATACCGGCGGGGATTGACGCCTACCCCGAGCACGACCACTCCCACGACGGCCAGGAGGAGGTCTACCTCGCCCTCCGCGGCGGCGGTGAGATCGAGATCGAGGGCGAGCGCCACGCGCTCGACACCGACACGATGGTGCGCGTCGGCCCTGGCGTGACGCGCAAGCTGTGGCCGGGCGGCGACGGGCTGCGCTTGCTCATCGTCGGCGGGCGGCCGGGGGGCGTCTACGAGCCGCCGGAGTTGTCGAAGCTGGGCGCGCCCGACCCGCTCGAGCGCAGCTGAGCCCCGTGGCGCGGCGGCGTCCCTAGGCCACCGCCGCGGCCGCCGCCCGTCCCGCCACGCGGCCCGAGAACAGGCAGCCCCCCAGGAAGGTCCCCTCGAGCGCTCGGTAGCCGTGGACGCCGCCGCCGCCGAAGCCGGCCACCTCTCCGGCCGCGTACACGCGGGGCAGCGGCTCGCCACCGTCGCGGAGGACGCGCGCCGAGAGGTCGGTCTCGAGGCCGCCGAGCGTCTTGCGCGTGAGCAGCGACAGGCGCACGGCGACGAGCGGGCCGGCGTCGGGGTCGAGCAGGCGGTGCGGCTTGGCGACGCGGACGAGGCGGTCGACGAGGTGGCGCCGGGCCGCGGCCACGGCCATGAGCTGAAGGTCCTTCCCGAGCCCCGACTCGACCTGGCGGTCGCGCGCGGCAACCTCCCGCTCGAGCTCGGTGGCGTCGACCCGCGGCTCGCCGGCCAGCGCGTTCATCCGCTCGACGAGCTCGGGCAGCGTGCGTGCGCGCACGAAGTCAGGGCACTCGCGCGCGAAGCGGGCGACGTGGGTCTCCGCGCCGGGCAGCGCCCGCTTGGCGAGCTCGCGCACGTCGCGGCCGGTCAGGTCGGGGTTCTGCTCGGACCCCGACAGGGCGAATTCCGTCTCGAGGATGCGCTGGTTGAGGAGAAGCCACGAGCGGCTGTCACCGGCGCGGGCGACGTGCTCGACCGCGCCAAGCGCGTCGAAGCCCGGGAAGAGCGGCGCGGGAAGCCTCCGCCCGCGCGCGTCGAGCCACAGCGGCGAGGGGCCGGAGAGGATGCGGATGCCGTGGCGCGTCCAGATCGACGCGGGGTTCCGCACGCCCTCGGGGTAGTGCCACATCCGGTCCGACCCGATAACGCGTCCGCCGGCCTCGCTCACGGTCGCGAGCATGCGGCCGTCGACGTGGTCGGGGACGCCCGAGAGCATGTCGGACGGCGGCTCGCCTAGGCGCTCGGGCCAGCTGCGGCGCACGAGGTCGTGGTCGCCGCCAATTCCGCCCGAGGTGACGACCGTCGCCTGGGCGCGCAGCTCGAAGTCGCCAACCACCCCGCGCGAGCTCGGCGCGCCGCGCTCGGCGTCGCTATGGGCGAGCACTTCGCCCGCCACCCCCTCGACGCCGCCTTCGGAGCTGAGGAGGCTGCTCACCCGGTGGCGGAAGCGCAGCTCCACGAGCCCGCGCCGCTCGGCCGCGCGCACGCGGCGGACGAACGGCTCGACGAGGCCCGGCCCTGTGCCCCAGGTCACATGGAAGCGCGGCACGGAATTGCCGTGGCCGAAGCCGCCGTAGCCGCCGCGCTCCGCCCACTGGACGAGCGGAAACCAGCGGACGCCCTGCCCGTGCAACCACGGGCGCTTCTCGCCGGCCGCGAAGTCGACGTACGCCTCGGCCCACCGGCGCGGCCACACGTCGTCGTCGCGGTCGAAGCCCGCCGCGCCGAGCCAGTCGTCGAGCGCGAGCTCGCGCGAGTCGCGCACGCGCGCGCGGCGCTGCTCCGGCGAGTCGACGAGGAACAGACCGCCGAACGACCAGTGCGCCTGTCCGCCGAGCGAGGCCTCGGGCTCCTGGTCGAGGAGGACGACGCGCCGCCCCGCGTCGGCGAGCTCGGCTGTGGCGACGAGGCCCGCGAGCCCGGCCCCGACGACGATCGCGTCCGCGTCGAGCGCCATGGCACGGAGAATATGAGCCATGAGCGCCTCGCGTCCGAGCGAACTTCATCCCGTCCGCATCGGCACGTCCGGATGGAACTACGCCGACTGGCGCGGCCGCCTCTACCCGCCCGGCCTACCGCCGCGCCGCTGGCTCGAGCGCTACGCACGCGAGTTCGCCACCGTGGAGGTCAACTCGACGTTCTACCGGCTCGCCTCGCGTGAGGCGGTCGCCGCCTGGGTCGCGCAGACGCCGTCCGAGTTCGTCTTCGCGGTCAAGGCGAGCCGCTACCTCACGCACATCAAGCGCCTGACCGAGATGGAGCAGGGCGTGGAGCGCTTCTACGAGCGGATCGAGCCGCTCGTCGAGTCCGGCCGGCTCGGGCCCGTACTGTGGCAGCTCCCCGAGAACTTCCATCGCGACGACGACCGCCTGGCCGGGGCGCTCGACCGCCTACCCCCGGGTCGCCACTGCTTCGAGTTCCGCCACCGGAGCTGGTTCGCGGCGCCCGTGCTCGAGCTCCTCCGCGAGCACGGCGTCGCGCTCGTGATCGGCGACCACCCGGCCCGCCCCTTCCAGCCGTACGACTTCACCGTTGAGTGGACCTTCGTTCGCCTGCACCACGGCGCGCGCGGGCGCCGGGGCAACTACTCGCGCGCGGAGCTCGAGGAGTGGGCGCTGCGGATCGACGACTGGCGCCGCCGCGTCGAGGTCTACGCCTACTTCAACAATGACTGGGAGGGCTTCGCCGTCGAGAACGCGCGCTGGCTCGAGCGGCGCCTTGCGGCGCTCGAGGGCCGGGGTCCCGCGTGACCACCTTCACGTAGCTTGACACCGATCCATGTAACATAGCTCCTCGACGCCCGCCCGCTCCCGAACGAGGCTGCCGAGATGACCCAAGTCGCCGAGCCCGAGACGCCCTCTCCCGAAGCCCAGCCCCCCGACCGCGAGCTGCCCGAGCACGTGCGGATCGCCATCGTCGGAGCCGGCTTCTCCGGGCTCGCCCTCGCAATGCGGCTGCTTGAGGAGGGCATCGACGATTTCGTCGTGCTCGAGCGCGACGAGGACGTCGGCGGCACCTGGCGCGACAACACCTACCCGGGCTGCGCCTGCGACGTCCCCTCGCACCTCTACTCGTGGTCGTTCGAGCTCAACCCGGACTGGAGCCGCACGTACTCGCGCCAGCAAGAGATTAGGGAGTACATCCGACGCTCGACCGAGAAGCGCGGCGTCATGCCCTACATCCACTTCGGTCACGACGTCCGCGACGCCCGGTGGAGCGACGCGGACGGTCGCTGGCAGATCGAGACCTCGCGCGGGCGGCTAACGTCGCAGTTCCTCGTCGCCGCGATGGGGCCGATGAGCGCACCCTCGTGGCCCGACATCCCCGGCCTCGACTCGTTTGAGGGCACGATTTTCCACTCGGGGCGGTGGAATCACGACCACGACGTGACCGGCGAGCGGGTCGCCGCCATCGGTACAGGTGCCTCGGCGATCCAGTTCGTACCGAAGATCCAGCCGGACGCCGCGCGGGTGAAGGTCTTCCAGCGCACCGCGCCGTGGGTCCTTCCGCGCACCGACCGGACGACGAGGCGCTTCGAGCGGCGCCTCTACCGCCGCTTTCCCGCGCTACAGAAGATCGCCCGAACGCTCATCTACTGGCGCCAGGAGCTGCTCGTGCCCGGTCTCGTGATGGAGCCGCGCATCCTCAAGGTGCTCGAGTGGGTCGCGCGCGCGCACCTCCGCAAGTCGGTCAGCGACCGCCAGCTGCGCGAGCGCCTCACGCCCAACTTCCGCCTCGGGTGCAAGCGCATCCTCGTGTCGAGCGACTGGTACCCCGCCCTCGGGCAGGACAACGTGGACGTCGTGACGGAGGGGATAGAGGAGGTCCGCGCGCGCTCGATCATCACCGAGGACGGGAACGAGCACGAGGTCGACACCATCATCCTCGGGACGGGCTTCAGCGTCACCGACATGATGGGCGCCGAGCGCGTACACGGCCGCGACGGTCGCTCGCTCAGCGAGCTGTGGCAGGGAAGCCCGCAGGCCTACCTGGGGACGACGATCGCGGGCTACCCCAATCTGTTTTTCCTCGTGGGGCCGAATCTCGGTCCCGGCCACACCTCCGTGGTCTTCTACGCCGAGTCGCAGGTCGCCTACGTGCTTGACGCGCTGCGGCGCCTTGATGAGGCGAGAGCCTCGGCGTTCGACGTGCGCCGCGACGTGCAGGAGGCTTATAACGGCGCGCTCCAGGAGCGCATGCGCGGCAGCGTGTGGACCGACGGCGGCTGTAACTCCTGGTACATCGACAAGACCGGGAAGAACACGACGCTCTGGCCCGGCTTCTCGTGGGAGCTGCGCCTGCGCACGCGCCGGTTCAAGGTCGCCGACTACCGCCTCGAGCGTGTCTCGCTCGAGGGCGCCGCCGCGAACGGCGCCGCGAGCAACGGCGCCGCCCCGGCACGCGAAGCGGAGGCGGCGGCGGCCTAAGGCCGCCGCCGCCCGCTCCAGAACTGACTAGTCGCTAGCGGCCGGGCTCGAAGCGCTCGGGCCCGACGCCACGCTCGCCACCACCGGGCGGCGCCCCGCCGGGGCCGGGCTGGCCACCCACGCGCGTCGGGTCGTCCCCGCCAACGCCACCGCCGGCACCGCCGACGCCGCCGCCCTCGACCTGCGCGCGCGCCTGCTGGGCGTCGCGGCGACCGC
>DAIOHA010000062.1:0-7283 GCA_036744955.1 Thermoleophilaceae bacterium
CGAAGCTCGACTGGGAGCGCTACTGGCTCTCCGAGGAGGTCTCGAGCGCCCGTGTGCAGGCGACCGGCCTCTTTCAGGTGCCGGTCTACCCGGTGTGGCAGCGCCTGCTCGGGTTCGGCTCGCGGTCGCTGTCGCCCGTCGACGGCTAGACGACCGGCTTTCGCTACCGTCGCGCCGTGCGCAGGGGCGCCGGCAGGGGCGCGAGGGAAAGGGCGTCGGGACGCGGGTCTCGGGCGCCCGCGCGTGCGCCTCGCCGGAGCGCTGGCGAGCGCTCGGGAACCGGATGCTCACCGCGTCGGTCACCCACGTTCGGCGCACGCCGCCGCTCGGGTTCCTCGGGCGCCAGTGCCGCCCGCGCTGGGAGCGGCAGTCCGAGCTCGTGTACGGACTGTTCTACGCGCTCGAGGCCGGCCAGCTGGGAGGTCGCTAGCTCGCCCGGCGCTGCGGGTCTGGGGAGCGCGCCGCGCCCGCCGGTCCGGACCCGGCCCGCCGCTCTCAGCCGCGCTCGAGCGGCGCCATCGTCAGACCCGCCTCCTTGAGCTGCTCCCAGTAGTGCTCGGCGGGCTCCTTGGGCCCCGACCACACGATCGCCTGGCCTGTGTTGTGAATGCGGTCGGCGATCCGATAGCCCTGCTCGAGCGAGACGCCCGGGATCACGCGCGCCAGCGCCGCGGCCACGCCGTCGAAGGTGTTGTGGTCGTCGTTGAGAACGATTACGCGCCAGTTGCCGCCGAGGTCGCCGCCCGGGCCGCTCACGCGCGGGCGCTCGATCGTCTCCGTGGTCACGGCCGCGTCGCGGGCGCCCGCGCGCCCGTCCCCCGGCCGCTCAGGGCGCCCTCGCGCTCGGCCTTCTTGCGCCAGTAGCGCTCGAGGCCGAGGTACAGCTGGCCGGCCGGCGCGGCCTGTAGGTAGCGCTCGGCGAGCTCCTCGTCCGCGTCCGTCGCCTCGCGCACCTCGGCCTCGACGGCGGCCACGAACGCCTCCTCGCCGTGTGCGCGGGCGCGCTCGCCCTCGCGCGCGAGGCCCTCGCGTAGGCGCCCGAGGTGGGCGTCGACGTCGGCGGCGGGCCCGAAGTGGGTGAGGCAAAGCTGCTCCGGGCCCCACGACTCCAGCACGCCCAGCGATCGCTCCCACGCCTCGAGGTCGATGTCGGGTGGAGGCGTGGGCGGCAGCACGTGCTCGCTCGGCGGAATGCGCACCCCGGCGAGGTCGCCGACAAACGCCTCGCCGGTCGCCGCGCTCAGGTAGGCGACGTGGTGGGACGCGTGCCCCGGCGTGCCCTCGACGCGAATCGAGCCCTCGATCGTCTCGCCGCCGGAGAGAGCGCGCACGTTCTGCTCGGGCACGGGGACGACCTCGCCCCACAGCCGCTCCATGTCGTCGCCGTAGAGCTGGCGTGCGCTCGCGAGCAGGCGCTCAGGGTCGACGAGGTGCGGCGCGCCGCGCTCGTGCACGTAGACCGTGAGCTCCGGGAAGCGCTCGCACAGCGCGCCCGTCGCGCCCGCGTGGTCGAGGTGGATGTGGGTCAGGAGCAGCCCTCGCGGCTCCGCCGCGCCGAGCCCGTCGAGCAGCGCATCGAGCGAGCTCGTCGGCCCGGGATCGACGACGAGCTCGTCGAGCTCGTACGCGCAGATGACCCGGTCCCTGCCCAGATGACGCACGTCGATGGCGCGGCTCATCGCCCGTGACCTTAGCCCGTGGCCGTACAATCCCGGGCCGATGAGCGAGACCCCCCACCACCGCCTCGAGCCGCCCGACCGCCCGTGGGTCATGCGTACCTACGCCGGTCACTCGACCGCGCGCGAGTCGAACGAGCTTTACCGCCGCAACCTCGCCAAGGGCCAGACCGGCCTGTCGATCGCCTTCGACCTGCCGACCCAGACGGGCTACGACCCCGACCACGAGCTGTCGAAGGGCGAGGTGGGCAAGACCGGCGTCTCGGTCGCCCACAAGGGCGACATGGGCTTCCTGCTCGACGGCATCCCGCTCGACGAGATGAACACGTCGATGACGATCAACGCCACCGCGGCGTGGCTGCTGGCGCTCTACCTGGTGACCGCCGAGGAGAACGGCGTCGACCACGCCGACCTTCAGGGGACCACGCAGAACGACATCATCAAGGAGTTCCTCTCACGCGGGACCTACGCGTTCCCGCCCGGGCCCTCGATGCGGCTGATCGCCGACACAATCGCCTTCACCGTCGACGACGTCCCGAAGTGGAACCCGATCAACATCTGCTCTTACCACCTTCAGGAGGCGGGGGCGACGCCGGTGCAGGAGATCGCCTACGCGATGTCGACCGCCCAGGCGGTGCTCGACGCGGTCCGGGACCGCGTTCCCGCGGAGACCTTCCCGCGCGTGTTCGGACGCATCTCCTTCTTCGTAAACGCGGGGATCCGCTTCGTCGAGGAGCACGCCAAGCTCCGGGCGCTCGGCCGGCTGTGGGAGCAGCTCGGGCGCGAGCGCTACGGGGTCACCGACGGGAAGTACCTGCGCCTGCGCTACGGCGTGCAGGTCAACTCGCTCGGCCTGACCGAGGCGCAGCCGGAGAACAACGTGATCCGCATCGTGCTCGAGGCGCTGGCGGTCACGCTGGGGCGCGATGCGCGCGCCCGCGCCATCCAGCTCCCGGCATGGAACGAGGCGCTCGGGCTGCCGCGGCCGTGGGACCAGCAGTGGTCCCTGCGCGTGCAGCAGATCCTCGCACACGAGACCGACCTGCTCGAGTACCCCGACATCTTCGAGGGCTCGAAGGTCATGGACGGCCTTGTCGACGAGCTCGTCGAGGGCGCCCGTGCCGAGATGGCCGTCGTGGCCGAGCACGGCGGCGCGGTCGAGGCCGTGCCCTACATGAAGACCCAGCTCGTCGAGTCGCACCGCGAGCGTGTCGCCCGCATCGAGCGCGGCGAGCAGAAGGTCGTGGGCCAGAACGTCTACACCCAGGCCGAGCCCTCGCCGCTCCAGGAGGGCGAGGACGGCGGGATCATGCACGTCGACCCCCAAATCGAGCATGGCCAGATCGAGGCGGTGCACGAGTGGCGCGCGAACCGGGACGCGGGCGCGGTCGAGGCCGCGCTCGACCAGCTGCGCGCGGCCGCCCGCGACGAGTCGACGAACATCATGCCGGCGACAATCGAGTGCGCGCGCGCCGGCGTCACCACGGGCGAGTGGGCGGGCGCGCTGCGCGAGGCCTTCGGCGAGTACCGCGCCCCGACCGGCGTCTCCGACGCCGCGGCGCCGAGCGAGGACGAGGCGCTCGCCGACCTGCGCGAGCGCGTCGAGGAGGTATCGGAGGCGCTCGGGCGGCGGGTCAAGATCCTGGTCGGCAAGCCGGGGCTCGACGGCCACTCGAACGGGGCCGAGCAGATCGCCGTGCGCGCTCGCGACGCCGGCATGGACGTGGTCTACGAGGGCATCCGGCTGACGCCCGAGCGGATCGCCCAGGCCGCGATCCAGGAGGGCGTCCACGTCGTCGGCCTGTCGATCCTTTCGGGCTCGCACCGCGAGCTCATCCCCGAGGTGCTTCGCCGCCTGCGCGAGGCGGGGGGCGCCGGCAACGGCGGCGGCGAGCCCGCGGTGCCCGTCGTCGTCGGGGGGATCATTCCCGAGTCGGACGCGCGCGAGCTGCTCGAGGCGGGCGTCGCGCGCGTCTACACGCCCAAGGACTTCGAGATCACGCGCATCATGGGCGAGATCGTCGAGCTCGTGGCCGAGCGCGCTGGCCTCGGCGAACATGCCTACCCCGGGCGCGAGGTGGCCGGCACCGCCCGTGTCGGCTGACAGCGCCGAGGCGGTGGCCTCCGCCCGCCCCGACCGACGCACCGGCGAGGGGCGCCCCGAGCCGGGGCCCGACGCGGCGACCAACCTCGGCAAACGCCTCCGCGCCGGCGACCGCTCCGCCGCGCCGGCCGCGCTCAACCTCCTGGAGGACCGCTCGCCCGCCGGACGCGGGGCCGCGGCGAGCCTGCTCGCGGAGGTCTCCCCCGCCGCCCTCGGCGGCGAGGCGCCCGCCCACCTCGTCGGGGTCACCGGACCTCCGGGCGCCGGCAAGTCGTCGCTGCTGTCGGCGCTCGTCGCGGCGTGGCGCGCGGCGGGGCGGACGGTGGCCGTGCTCGCCGTGGACCCTTCGTCGAAGCGCTCGGGAGGCTCGCTGCTCGGCGACCGCGCACGCATCGAGCATGACCCCTCCGACGACGGCGTCCTCATCCGCTCGACGGCGGCGGCCGGGCGACTCGGCGGCCTCGCGGCGCCGACGCGGACCGCCGCCCAGGCGCTCGCCGCGGCCTTCGACGCCGTGGTCGTCGAGACCGTGGGCGTCGGCCAGTCGGAGACCGAGGTCGAGGAGCTGTGCGACACCGTCGCGGTGGTCGTCCAGCCCGGCTCGGGCGACACGCTTCAGTTCCTCAAGGCGGGGATAATGGAGGTCCCCGACCTGCTCGTGGTGACCAAGGCCGACCTCGGCGAGCCGGTGCGCCGGGCGCGCCGGGACCTCCAGGGGGCGCTGCGCTCGCTCGGCGAGCGGGAGACGCCCGTGCTGTCGGTCTCGTCGGTCCCGCCGCCTGAGGGCATCGACGAGCTCGTCGCCGCGATCGACGCTCATCGCGCGGGGCTCGACCTCGCACGCGCGCGAACGCGCGCGCGGCGGCTTGCGGCGCTGTCGGAGTTCGCCGCCGAGCACGGCGACCGCGGCGTGCGCGCGCTCGGAGGTCGGCGCGCGGCCGAGCGCGCCCTCGCGGAGCTCGACCCGGAGCTCGAGGTGCCTGCGCTCGTGGCCGAGCTCGAGGGACGGGCGGACTGAGGACGATGTCGCTGCTCTTCATGCTCGTCGCTCCCCTGGCCTCCTTCGCGGCGGCCACGGGCTTCGCGCTCGCGGTCGGGGTGGACGGGCTGGGGCCGGCCGCGTCCTTCGGGTCGCTCGCCTTCGCCGTGGCGCTCGTGCTCGTGCTGCTGCGCGACCCCGCACCGCCGCGGCGGTAGCCAGGCCCTCCGAGCTCCACCGCTCGGTCAGGCGGTCCCGGCGAGCTCGGCCTCCGCCGCGGCGAGATCGGGGGGCGTGTTAACGCTCCGCACCCACGCTGCGGGGAGCTGCACGCGGACGGGGTCGAGCGCCGCGACCGCGCTACGCACCGGGACGTCCGACGGCGCATCGGCGAGCGCGTCGAGCGCCGCGGGCCCGTAGACCCCGAGGAGCGGCTCGAGCTCCGCCTCGCCCGCCGCAACGACCGCGGCGGGGAAGCGGTCACAGCCTCGCGCCTCTTCCGCCGCCGCCGCTAGCAGTCGCCGGCACGCCTCGGCGGTTACGAACGGCATGTCGGCGGCGCAGACGAGCACCGGCCCGGCGGCTCGCCGCACCGCCCACGCGACTCCCGTCAGCGGGTGCCGCGGCTCGTCGGGCTCGACGAGGCGCTCGACCCCTTCGGGGAGCGCGGGAAGCGCCGTGTCGCGCTTGGCCACGACCGCCACGCGGGCGCACGCCGCCGCGACCGCCGCGAGCGGGTGCAGCAGGAGCGGCCGCCCGGCGAGCGGCACGGTCGCCTTCGAGGGCGCGCGCGGTACCGTCGAGGCGCTGGGGCCGTCGCCACGACCGACGAGCCGCCGCCCCGCGCCGCCGGCGAGCAGCGCGCCGAGCGCCGTCGTACCCTCGCAGAGGCTCTCAGTCAGGAGGAGCGGGCAGCTTGCGCCGCGCGCACGGCGGTGCTCACGACGTAGTAGACCGAAAGCGCGAAGAACGCCGCTCCGACGACCGCTCGCACTGCGTCGGGCGAGAGTGACGTGCGCTCGGAGACCGGGTCGGCGACGCCGTCAGCTACCTTCGCGCGCCAACCGCTTAGCGCCGTCTTGCCGACCTCGACACGGTCCACGACCGCGTCAGCGACCGAGCCGGTCGCCGCGCCCGCCGCCCAAGGCGTCGTGGTCGCGCCCGCGCCCGACGCCTACCGCCTCGGCGCCCGCGATCAGGGCGACGGCGGCGATCAAGCCAACCACGAAGCCGAGGAAGTTGAGCTCGTCGATCGAACCCGTGCCGAGGTAGCTCGCGATGATGCCACCGATTACGGCTCCGGCTATGCCCAGCAGGAGGGTGAGCGGAAGCCCGATCCGCTGGCGGCCCGGAATGATCAGGCGTGCCAGCACGCCGATGACGAGCCCGATCAGGATGAGGCCGAGGATCTGAATGAGTGCCATACCCGCAGTCTACTGCCCCGAGAGCGACTCGACGCGGTAACCGCCCGCCGCCGGCACGAGCCGGACCACATCGATCGCCGGCCGCTCGCCGTCGGCGGAGGCGCGGACGTGAGCGGTGGCGCCCCGCTCCTCGAAGTCGACGGACACGAGTTCGAGCCGCGGGTCGCGCACGCCCCGACTCGTGCGCGCGAGCCGGCTCTGGCACTCCTCGCCGCCCGCGCGTCGGCGGCCCTCCGCGGAGAAGATCCGCTCGCACACGCGCCGGTAGTCGCGTGCGCGGAAGGCGTCCGCGAGCT
This sequence comes from Thermoleophilaceae bacterium, assembly GCA_036744955.1. Classification (GTDB taxonomy): domain Bacteria; phylum Actinomycetota; class Thermoleophilia; order Solirubrobacterales; family Thermoleophilaceae; genus JACCUC01. The sequence continues at coordinate 6,480 of DAIOHA010000062.1, forward strand.
CGTCGACCGCCGCCGCCACGCTCTCGCGAGGGTCGATCGTCGCCGCCTCGTCGTTGCCGCCTCCGCAGCCGGACAGGGCGAGCGTGACGACCAAGGCCGCCGCAGCCGGCGCGGACTTCACGACAAGCAGCATAATGAGGGGCATGGAGGGATCGGCGAGCGACTCCATGACGAGCTCGGCGAGCTGGCTTCGCTGCTATCGCTGCTGGTCGCAGAACCTCGAGGTCCAGGTCCACTACGAGGGCATCCTCAAGGTCGACCCGGAGACCGGCGAGGCGGTCGACCCGGTTGAGGAGATGCAGGAGGCCGTCGTCCAGTGCCTCGACTGCCTGCACGACCAGCCGCACCTCGGGCTCACGCTGTACGAGGAGGACGGCCGGCGCGTGAGCCGTGTCGAGGCGATCGAGGACCGGTGGGAGCGAATGGTCGTGGGTACCCCGTGGGTCGCATCCTGCACAGTCACGGTCGATGGCGACCAGGTCGAGAGCTGCTCGGGCCCGGAGGCCGCCGAGCACCTGACCTACGCCGCCTTCGGCGACGCGGGCACGCGCGAGTTCTTCACGCACGTGCGCTTTCACAAGCACGAGGGCGAGCGGATCGTCGTCCACATGCTCGTCGAGCTCTACGCGCGCTCGGCCGAGGAGGCGACCGACGTCCTCTCCTCCGCCTCCCGCGGCGAGCTCGCCATCACCTCGCTCGCAGAGGAGTCGCGCCCGCCGGCGGCCACCGGCGGCGACCCGCCGCACTGAGCCCGGCTCGCGACCGCCGATCCGACCAGCCCTAGGCGCCGCTACGTGGCCGGCC
>DAIOHA010000063.1:0-7252 GCA_036744955.1 Thermoleophilaceae bacterium
GGCGTTCTCGCGGTCGGTGAAGAGGCCGGTCGACTCGATCACGACCTCGGCGCCGGCGTTGCCCCAGGGCAAGGCGGCGGGGTCGCGCTCGGCGGTCACCCGCAGCTCGCGCCCGTCCACCACGATGCCGGTCTCGCTCGCCTCGACCTCGCCCGGGAAGAGGCCGAGCACCGAGTCGTACTTGAGCAGGTGGGCGAGCGTCTTCGTGTCGGTGATGTCGTTGACCCCGACCCACTCGATGTCGTCGCCGCGCTCGTGGGCGGCGCGGAAGACGTTACGACCGATGCGTCCGAAGCCGTTGATGCCGGCCCTCAGGGCCATGGGGATGCGTCCTTTCTGGCGAAGGCGGGCGGGTCGAGGCGCGCGGAATGTATCAGCGGCTCGCGGGCCCTCAGGCATCGCCGAGAACGCTCGGCGAGCCCCGGGGACGGACGGGTGGAATGCCTACGACTCTGTCGTCCGCGGCACGTAGCGGCTGTGCAGCATGAACGCGTTCCCGTCGGGGTCCGCGAAGAAGGCCATGTGGCAGACGCCGGTGTCGAGCGTGTCGCCGAAGAAACTCACGCCGCGCTCCTCGAAGGTCGAGCGGGCGGTCTCGATGTCGTCGACGTGGAGAGCGATCGGGTTGGGGTTGCGCTCGTGCTCACCGATCCCCATCTGCTTGGGGTCGTAGATGCTGAGGGTGAGATTGCCGGTCTCGAATTCGGCGAAGCCGTTCTCCGGGCGGTAGACCGAGCGGCGCAGCCCGAGCGTCTCTCCGTAGAAGGCGACGGACGCCTCGAGGTCGGTCGTCGGCACGCCGGCGAAGTCGACTCCGGTGATGAGCTGGTTCGTCTGCGTGGTCACGGTGGCTCCTTGCTCCGGGCACGGGTGGCCCCTCAATATGCCCGCCTGCACCTCACCGCGACACGCGGCGCCCGAACGCCTCAGGCCGCTTTGCGCAAGTGCCAGTGGATGTCGCGCGCGACCTTGCCGGGCAGCCCTGGCACCGCTTCGAGCTCCTCGCGCGAGGCCGCGAGGAACCGCTCGGGCGAGCCGAAGTGGTTGAGCAGCAGGCGCTTGCGCGCAGGGCCCACGCCGGGCAGGTCGTCGAGGATCGAGCGTGTCATCGCTCGGTCGCGGCGCCCGCGGTGGAACTCGATCGCGAAACGATGCGCCTCGTCGCGGATTCGCTGGAGCAGGTGCAGCGGCGCGCCGTCACGCGGCAGCACGAGCGGCTGTGCGCGCCCGGGCAGGAACACCTCCTCGATGCGCTTGGCCAGCGAGACCACGACCACGCCGAGGTCGCGGAACTCGGCCAGCGCGTCGAGGCCGGCCGAGAGCTGGCCCTTGCCGCCGTCGATCACGATCAGCCCGGGAGCGGTGGCGAAGCTCGCGTCGTATGCCTTCTCGTGCGGCGAGCGCTCGCGGTGGGCCACGTACTGGGCCATCCGCCGCGACAGGACCTCGTTCATGGCCGCGAAGTCGTCCTGCACCGCCTCGCGGATCCCGAAGCGGCGGTAGTCGGACTTCTTGGGGGCGCCGCCCTCGAACACGACCATCGAGGCAACCGTGTGCGTCTCGCCCAGGTTCGAGATGTCGAAGCACTCGATGCGCATGGGGATCGAGGGCATGCCGAGCGCCTCCCCGAGGCCCTCGAGCGCGTCGATGCGAGCGGTCCGTCGACGCTCGGAGCGCAGCCGATCCTGGTCGAGCGCCAGGCGCGCGTTGCGCTCGGCGAGCTCGAGGATGCGGCGCTTGTCGCCGCGCTCTGGCGTGCGGATCTCGACCGCTCCCCCGCGGCGCTCGGCCAGCGCCTCGGCGAGCGTGGCGGCGCGCTCGGGGTCGACGCCCGGCGGCACGAGCACCTGCGGCGGGATGGCGGGCGAGGTCGCGTAGTACTGGAGCACGAACTCCTCGACCACCTCGGTCTCGTCACGGCCGGCCTCGTTCTCGAGGTAGAAGCTCTGGCGGTCGGCGAGCACGCCGTCGCGCACCTGGAAGACGTGCGCGTTGGCGTCGGTCCCCTCCGCGGCCACGGCGATCGCGTCCACCGTGCCGACGGCCTCATTGGCCACTCGCTGGCGCTCGAGCAGCGAGCGCACGGCGCCGAGCTTGTTGCGAAGCGCCGCCGCAGCCTCGAATTCCTGCGCCTCGGCCGCCTCCTGCATCCCCTGCTCGAGCTCACGCTCGATCTGGCGGTAGCGCCCGGACAGAAAGGCGACGATGGCGTCGATGCTCTCTCGGTACTCCTCCTTTGACACGTAGCCGACGCACGGCGCGCCGCAGCGCTTGATGAAGTAGTCGAGGCACGGGCTCCCCGACGCGCGACCGGGCTCCGCGCCGTCGCAGGTGCGGTGCTGGAAGACCTTTCCGAGCAGGTCGAGCGTCTCGCGCACGCGCTTGGCGTTCGAGAACGGCCCGAAGTAGGCGCGCTCGCGGCGGTGGCGCTCGCGCGTGAAGTAGACGCGCGGGAAGTCCTCGTCGAGGGAAATGGCGATGTAGGGGTACGACTTGTCGTCGCGCAGCCGGATGTTGAAGCGCGGCTTGTACTGCTTGATGAAGTTCTGCTCGGCGAGGAACGCCTCGGCCTCGGTCTGCGTGACGAGGAACTCGATCGACTCGATCTGCTCGACCATGTCCTGCGCCCCGCGCGTCCCCGGTTTCGAGAAGTGCGAGCCGACGCGCTTGCGGATCGACTTCGCCTTGCCGACGTAGATGACCTTGCGGCGCGCGTCGCGGAACAGGTAGACGCCAGGCTGGTCGGGCAACGACCGGCGCTGCGTAGCGAGGCGCTCGCGGCGGGGCGTCGCCGAAGGGGATGTGCTGACAGTCGAGGTCGTGTCTCCAGTGTGGCGATCGCGGGAGGATTCGCCCCCGCGAGGATAGTTTCGAGGCAGGCTCGGCTCGCTCTCGCCGCCGCGGCCGCCAGAGTGAGCGCGTGACCCTCTTCTGGGCCCGGATCGCTTTCCGCTGGTTCTCGCCGTGCTCGCGGCGGGAACCGGCGCGTTGATCGCTCGGCTCGCGCGAGTCGATCTGCCGGGTTTGCTGGTGCTGCCGCTGGTCCTCGCGGGAACGATCGTGCTCGTTCCGCCCTTTACGGCGAGCGACGCGACCGCCGAGCTGGACGTGGCGGTGGCGGTCGCGGCGGTAGCGGCGGGCCGCGTCGTCTCCCGGCCATGGCGACGTCTCCGAGCGCTCGATTCCTGGTCCGGGGGGAGCGCGGCGCCGCCCCCGGCGCCCCTGCTGCGCCTAGCCCATTCGGCGCGATCGCACGAGCACCCAGTAACCCCCGTACGAGCACAGGGCCAGCAGCGCGAGCCACACCACGAGCCCCGCCATCCCGCGGCTGAAGAGGACCTGCGTGGCGGTGAAGGTGAGCAGCGCCAGCCCGATCGATCCGTAGAGCACGAGACGCTGAAGGTCCGTAAGCGCGTCGAGCGTGAGCCGGTGCTCGCGGTACAGGCGCACCCCGAACAGGCCGATCGCGACGAAGAAGGCGATCGTCAACAGGGTGAGGAAGACGTTGAGCGCCGGCCCGCCTCCCGGCGCGACCGTGAGCACCAGCGCGATCAGCGCGACGAGACCGAACTTGAGCGCGAGCTTCATCTCCTGGTCAGGGTAACCGGCGCACCCGGCGCTGCCACTGCCCTCGCCGCGTGCGCCCGGCCCCGCGCTAGGAGAGCGCGCCGAGCGACACGAGCACGAGCACCGCGGCGCCGAGGGCGACGCGGTAGGCGACGAAGACCGCCGTCGAGTGGGTGGTCAACCACCGCAGGAGAAAGGCGATCGACGCGTAGCCGACCACGAACGCGAGCAGCGTGGCCACGACGAGCCCCACGAGGCCGCCGCTGTCTCCGAACCCCTCGCGGACCAGCGCGAGCAGCTGGAACAGCCCGCTTAGGACCACCGCGGGCACCGACAGCAGGAAAGAGAAGCGTGCGGCGGCGCGGCGGTCGAGGCCGAGGAACAGGCCGGCGCTGATCGTCGCTCCCGAGCGCGAGACCCCGGGCACGAGCGCAGTCGCCTGCGCGAGGCCGACGATCACCCCCTCGCGCGTCCCGATCGACTCGAGCGGCCGCCGGTGGGAGCCGACGCGCTCGGCGAGCAGGAGCACGAGACCCAGCCCGATGAGGGTCGTCCCGATCAGGTAGAGGCTGCGCGCGCCCGTCTCGATCTGCTTCTCGAACAGGACGCCGAAGATGACGATCGGCACGGTGCCGACGACGATGTACCAGCCGAGGCGTGCGTCGAAGTCGGTACCTCGGCCGGGAAGCAGCGAGCGCAGCCACGAGTGGGTGATCCGCCACAGGTCGGACCGGAAGTAGACGAGCACCGCGACCATCGTCCCGAGCTGGGTCACCGCGGTGAAGGCAGCGCCCGGATCGCCCCAGCCGAAGATCGCCGGGACGATGCGCAGGTGAGCGGTGCTCGAGATCGGGAGGAACTCCGTGAGCCCCTGCACGACTCCGAGGACGATGGCCTCGATCAGCGACACGGCGGCGGGAGGGTAGCCGCGGCCTCCGGCGCGCTCGCGGCGCGCTGTGCGGCGCGCCCGGGGCGCGCGGCGCCGGCGACCAGAGCTAGCTCACGCCGCTCGTCCGGGCGTGCCTCTCACCCCCGGCCGTCGCGGTAGCGCCGGCGCGCCTCCTCGATCTCGGCCTCGGCGTCCTCGCGGCTGAACCACCCGCGCACCTCGGTGTTCTTCTGCTCGAGGTCCTTGTAGATCGAGAAGAAGTGCATGATCTCGTCGGTGAGCTGCTGCGGCAGGTCGTCAAGCTTCTCGAGCGTGTTCCAGGCGGGGTCGCTGACGGGGACGCACAGGATCTTGTCATCGACGCCCTTCTCGTCGGCCATCTTGAACAGGGCGATCGGCTTCGACTCGATCACGCAACCTGGGAACGTGGGCTCGGACACGCACACGAGCGCGTCGAGCTCGTCGCCGTCCTCGCCGAGCGTCTCGGGGATGTAGCCGTAGTCGGTCGGGTAGACGACCGAGGAGTAGAGGAAGCGGTCGAGCTTGATCGCTCCGATGTCCTCGTCCCACTCGTACTTGTTGCGGCTCCCCTTGGGAATCTCGATGTGGCAGAGAAGAGGCTCGTCGTCGGCCACGGGGGCGGTCAGACTACCCGGTCGGTCGATATCGTTGGCTTGATGCTTCGACGCGGCCTCTCCTCGCTCGTCGTGTCGCTCGGCCTGCTTCTCACGCTCGCCGCCTCCGCGCTCGCCACGACCGGCGGCGACGACGGCGAGGGCTGGGTCGGCGAGGCCGACGACGGCACGATTACGTTCTTCTCGCTCGTCGTGATCGCCTTCTTCCCGCTCGTCGCGCTGGTCCTCAGCCTGATTCAGGCCGCGCTCGACCGCCGCAAGGAGCGGCGTAAGTCGGCCGCGATGCGCCGGCGCGCGGGCTGGTAGAGCTGGGCGACGACGCCTCGCCGGTCCGCTACGAGCGTCGCGGCGCCGCGGCGGTCGTCACGATCGATCGGCCCGAGCGACGCAACGCGGTCGACGCGCCGACGGCGGAGCTGCTCGAGCGAGCGCTCGCGCGCTTCGAGGACGAGGAGGACGCGCTCGTGCTCGTGCTCACCGGCGCGGGCGAGGAGGCCTTCTGCGCAGGCGCCGACCTCAAGGCGATCGACGGCTTCGCCGAACGGCTCGAGGCGCCCGGCGGCCCGCTCGGGTTCACCCGCCGCACGCCCGCGAAGCCGACGATCGCCGCGGTCTCGGGCTGGTGCCTCGCAGGCGGGCTCGAGCTCGCGCTGTGGTGCGACCTCCGCGTTGCGGCCGAGGGCGCGTCCTTCGGCTGTACCGAACGGCGATTCGGTGTCCCGCTCGTCGACGGCGGAACGCAGCGGCTCCCGCGGATCGTCGGCCTGGGGCGCGCGCTCGATCTGATCCTCACGGGCCGCGTCGTGCCCGCCGCGGAGGCGCTCGCGATGGGACTCGTGACGGAGGTGGTCCCGGCCGGCCGACACGTCGAGCGGGCGCTCGAGTTCGCCGAGACGCTCGCGCGCTTTCCGCAGGACACGATGCTCGCCGACCGCCGCGCGGCGATCGAGGGCCTCGGGCTGCCGCTCGCCGAGGGGCTCGCGCTCGAGGCGCGCGCGAGCCGCGAGGTGTTCGAGGCGGGCCGCCGCGGGGCGGCGCGCTTCGCGGCCGGCGAGGGCCGCGGCGCGGCGGGCGTTTAGCGGGTCGGGACGCGTTAAGCGGCGGCCGCGCGCGCGGCACCGCTCGCCGCGGATGGCGTGGAGGAGCCGAGGCCGAGCGCGGCCGGCAGCCCGATCACGAGGCACAGCGCCGCTCCGCCGAGCAGCCCCGTGCGCACGTTCCCGAGCGTGACGCCCGAGGCGAGGGCCGCACCCGCGAGAGCGGCGCCGGCGCCGGCCCCCACGAGCCGCCCGAGCGAGAGGACAGACGAAACGCGGCCGTGGCGGGCCTCCGACACCGCGTTCAGCGCCGCGCGCGAGGTCGGCGCGAACAGCAGCCCGAGCCCGAGGCCGACGAGCCCGAGCAGGGGCAACGCCGCGGCGCCGGTCAAGGGGACCGCGCCGAGGCCGAGCACGGCGAGCGCCAGGCCAGCGGCTGCGAAGCCCGTCAGGGCCGGAAGGCGCTCGCCGCGCGCGTCGGCCAGGCGGCCGGAGAGCGGGGCGGCGAGCGCGACGAGCACGGCCACGAAGATAAGCGTCGCGCCCGCGCCGAGCGCCGACAGCCCACCCGCCTCCTGGAGGTACTGCTGGGCGAGGTAGAAGGTCCCGATCAGCACGGCGAAGGTGAGCGTCGCCACGAGCACCGCGGCCGCCACGGGGCGTCGCCGGAGGTTGCCGAGCTCGGGCGTCTCGTCGACGCGGACGCTCTTGGGCACGACGAGCCAGATCGCGATGCCGGCCGCGATCGAGAGCGGCACGAGCGCCCACCAGTCGGCGCGCCAACCGATAAGCTCGGTCAGCAGGCCGCCCAGCAGCGGTCCGAGCAGGTTCGCGACCCCCGACCCCGCGCCCCAGATCCCCAGCGCGGCACCGCGGCGCTCGGGCGGGAAGGCGGACACCGCGCCGGCGAGCGCCGCCGGGCTCACGAGCCCCGCCCCCGCGCCCTGGACCACGCGCGAGGCGAGTAGGACCTCGAAGCTCGGCGCGAGCGCGCCGAGCGCCGCGCCCGCCCCAAACACGCCGAGCCCGACGAGCGCGAGCCGGCGCGAGCCGAGGCGGTCGACGAGCCGGCCGCCGGGAAAGAGGGCCACCGCGTAGGCGGCGAAGTACGCGGTGAGGACGGC
>DAIOHA010000064.1:0-7134 GCA_036744955.1 Thermoleophilaceae bacterium
CGCGGGCGCGCGTAAGGGAATTCGCCGAGGGTACCGCCAGGGCGACGTGCTCCGCGCGGCCGGGCTGGCGGTGCGGGTGCTCGGTCCGCCGCCGCGCCGCCCGGCCCCGGCGCCCGGGACCCCAGCCCGCACGCGCTCGTTACGGTGGTGAGCTGCCGCGGCTTCGACCTCTTTCTGTCGGGCGACGCCGAGAGCGACGCGCTCGTCCCGCTGGCCGTTGCCCGACGTCAAGGCCATGAAGGTGCCCCATCACGGCAGCCGCGACCCCGGCCTGCCCGTGCTCCTCGGACGCCTCCGGCCCCAGGTCGCGGGCATCGAGTGGGAGAGGGCACAGCTACGGCCACCCGACGCCTCCAGACACTCGACGCGCTGCGGGCCGTCGCGTTCGAACCTTTCGGACCGACCGCTACGGGACGGTGGCCGTCAAGTCGGCGCGGAGGGCATGCGGGTGGAGACCGAGCGCTGAGAGCGCTCGGATGGACGCGTGCCCCTCAGCCGGCTCCGCGCCCGCCCCGCCCCATACACTCGCACCGTGCCCGAGCTCAAGCCCGCCTATCTCGTCTCGGGCGACGACGACGTCCGCATCGACGCGTGGCGCGCGCGCGTCCGCGCCCGCGCCGAGGCGGAGGGAGGACCCGGGGCGCTCGAGCGCTACGACGCGCCCGAGTCGAGCCCCGAGGAGGTGGCCGCGGCGGCGAGCATGCTTACCCTCGGAGGCGGCAGCCGCTACCTGCTCGTCGACGACGCCGGCGCATGGAAGGCAGCAGATCTCGCGCCGCTCGAGGACGCGCTCGCCACACCGGCGCCGGACACGGTCATCGTCCTCGTCGTGCGCGGCAAGCCGCTCGCCCGCCTGTGCAAGGCGGTGGAGGGAGCGGACGGCGAGGTGCGCGAGTACGCCGCCCCGAAGCCGTGGAAGCTCCCGGGCTGGGTGGTCGAGCGCGCCCGTGAGCACGGCCTCGCGCTCGATGCCGACGCCGCGAAGGCGCTCGTCGCGGCGGTGGGCAATCGACCGGGACGGCTGCTGCGCGAGCTCGAGAAGCTCGTCTCCGCCGCACACCCGAGCACGCGCCTGTCGGCCGAGGAGGTCGAGGGGCTCGCGGCCGGAGAGGCCGCGGGCGGGGTCTACGATCTCGCCGACGCGCTCGTGGCCGGCGACCGCGGGGGCACCGTCGCGCTGACCGAGCGCCTCGTCGCCGGCGAGGCGCGCCCCGGCTCGCTGCTGTTCCCGCTCGTGCGGCGGCTGCGCGACGTGCATCGGGCCGCCAAGCTGCTCGACTCGGGCCAGCCCGAGCAGGAGGTGGCCGGCTCACTGTCGATGCCGCCGTGGGCGGCCAAGCGGACGGTCGCCCAGGCGCGCAGCGCCGACCGTGAGTCGGTCGAGGAGGCGCTGTGCGCGCTCAGCGACCTCGAGTCGCGGACACGCAGCGGTGAGGGGCTCGACGAGGGCACCGAGCTCGCGCTCACGCTCGCCCAGGCGACGCGCTGAAGCCCGCTCAGCTCGCCTGAGCGCGCAACCGAGCGGCGCGTGCCTTCTTGCGCGCGCCGTTGTTGCGATGAATCGCCCCGACCTGAACGGCGTGGTCGATCCGCGACTCGAGCTTACGGTGCTCGGCGTCGATCGCCTCGGCGTCGCCCGACTCGACGGCGGCGCCCAGGCGCCGGAAGTACGTCTTCACCTGCGACGTGTAGAGGCGGTTCTGCTGACGCTCGCGCTCCGAGCGCTGGATCCGCTTGAGCTGTGAGGCGATGTTGGCCATAGACGCACGTGAGCCGCGTACCGGTCGCCCGGCCGCGGCGCGCGTACTATAGCGCCCGCGTGCCGCCCGACGAGCGCCACCCGAGCCCGTTAGAGGGGGGCGGCGAGCACCCTGGACCGTGCGCCGCGAGGCCGGGGGGCAAGCCCGCCGACGCGGGCCTTCCGGACGGTCGCGAGCGCACCGGACCGCCCGCCTCGGAGGCGGGCGCGGCGGCCTCCGAGGAACCGCCGGCGACGTCCTCTGCGGCGCCCGCGCCCGGGGCGCGCGGTCGCCGCCTCGCGCTCTCGACGGCCTTCTTCTCGTTCGCCACCGGGCTTTCTCGAATCGCGGGGCTCGCGCGCGAGATCCTCGCCGCGAGCCTGTTCGGCGTGTCGGGGGCGATGTCGGCTTTCACGATCGCGTTCCAGGTTCCGAACCTCGTTCGCGCCCTGTTCGCCGACGCCGCGCTTCAGGGCGCCTTCGTTCCCGTCTTCACGGAGCTGCTCGAGAAGGGCGACCGGCGCGAGGCCTTTCGCGTGGCCTCGGGTGTGTTCTTCCTGCTCTCGCTCGTGCTCGGCGCGCTCACCGCCCTGTTCATCCTCGCCGCGCCGGCGCTAGTGCCGCTGTTCACGCCGGGCTTCAGTCCCGAGCTCGAGGAGCTGACGATTTCGCTGTCGCGGATCTTGTTCCCGATCGTTCTCCTGCTCGCAATATCCGGGCTCGTTGTGGGGATCCTCAACTCGTTCGAGCACTTCAGCGTGCCGGCGATCGCGCCGCTCGCGTGGAACCTCGTCATCATCGGCGCCCTCGTGGGGCTGACCCCCGTGCTTCCGGAGGGCGAGGAGATCTACGCGTACGCGATCGGCGTGCTGGCGGGGACGGTTGTCCAGCTCGTCTTGCCCATGCCGTGGCTGCGCGAGCGCGGCGGGCGCCTGTCGCTCTCGCTCGGGTGGCGCGACCCGCAGGTGCTGCGCGTGCTCAAGCTCATGCTGCCGGTGACGCTGGCCCTCGGCCTGATCAACTTCTCGCTGCTCATCAACTCGCTGTTCGGGACGCTCGTGAGCGAGCAGGCGCCGGCGGCGATCGACAAGGCCTTCCGCGTCTACATGCTGCCCCAGGGCCTGTTCTCGGTCGCGGTGGCGACGATCCTCTTTCCGACGCTCTCGCGGCTCGCCGCGCGCGGCGAGCGCGACGACCTGCGCAACACAATGGCCAACGGGGTGAGGGGGATCTGCCTGCTGCTCATCCCGTCCGCGGCGCTGATCGCCGTGCTCGCCGAGCCGATCACACGCCTCGTCTACGAGCGCGGCGCGTTCGGGGCAGGGGCGACGGAGCTCGTAGCCGCCGCCCTCTTCTGGTGGGCGTTCTCGCTGCCCTTCCAGGGCGTGAGCCTGCTCTTCTCGCGCACCTTCTTCAGCTTGCAGCGGCCATGGCTGACGACCGCGCTCGCGGGCGCGAACCTGCTCGTGAACGCCGTGGTCGCATTTGCGCTCTACCGACCGCTCGGAGTGGCGGGCATAGTGATCGGAACGGTTGTCGCCACGGTCGCGATGACGCTAGCGCAGGGCGCGCTGCTGCGCGGCGACCTGCGCGGGATCGACGGCGCGCGCACGCTCGGCGCGGCGGCGCGCATGGTCGCGTGCGCGGCGCTCCTCGTGCTCGTTTCCTACGCGGTCTGGGCGGTCCTCGACGATGCGCTCGGCCGGTCGCTCGCGGGCCAAGCCGGGTCGCTCGCCGCAGCGGCTGCCGCCGGGCTACTCGTCTACGGCGTCGGGGTGTGGATCACGCGCGTGCCCGAAGCGCGCCAGCTCGCGGGACTGGCGCGCGCGCGGGCACGCGGCTGAGCGACGCCCGTACACGACCGGAGCTGAGCCGACGCATTCGGCCGCCGCTCAGGGTCCGGCGCCCTGCGCCGACTCGGCCGTCGGGTCGTGCTCCGAAGTCGGCTCGGAGTCCTCGCTCTCGAGCGTGTCCGCGTTGGCGTCCTCGTCGCCGCCCGCGTCCGCGCCCCCATCAGTCTCGGCGCCGTCGCGGGCACGGCCGCTCGCGACAGCCCCGGCGCCACCACCGGCCTCGCACGCCGCCGTCGCGCGTCGACCACGACAGCTCGATCTCGACCTCCGTCCCCGGGCCATCGCTCTCGACCTCGATCTCGAGCTCGACGGGGTCGCCTACCTCGAGGCCGAGCTCCCAGCCGGCGTGCTCGATCTCCACGCGCTCGCCGCCATCGAGGCCGTCCGCGAGCCGGCGCAGGAGCGCCGCGGCCTCCGCCCGGCCATCTTGCCTTCCCACTCGAACGCGACCATGTCCCAGGCGGGCGGGCACCACACGGGAACGCGCCCGGCCAGGGGGTACCCGAGGGACCGCCGCCGGAAACGCTTCGGCCCATTCCCCGGCGGGTACCGTCCCGGAGGTGATCGACGGCTTCGTCGCACCCGGCTACGAGCCCGTCCGCGACGAGTTCGCCCGCAACTTCGAGCGCGGGGAGCTCGGGGCGGCGTGCGCCGCCTTTCACCGCGGAGACAAGGTCGTGGACCTCTGGGGCGGCGTACGGGACGCGCGCACAGGCGCGCCGTGGGAGAGGAACACCGTCGTGCTTGTCTACTCCACCTCGAAGGGACTGTCGGCGATGACGCTCGCCCTGGCGCACTCGCGCGGCTGGCTCGACTACGACGTCCGCGTCGCCGAGGTGTGGCCCGAGTTCGCCCAAGGCGGCAAGGCGTCCGTGACGGTGCGCCAACTGCTCGGACACGAGGCCGGACTGCCGGTGATCGACGAGCCGCTCGATCCCGACAAGCTGCGGGACTTCGACGCCCTCGCGGCGGCGATCGCGCGCCAGCGGCCGCTATGGGAGCCCGGTACCCGGCACGGCTACCACGGGGTGAGCCTCGGGTGGTACGAGGGCGAGCTCATGCGCCGCGTCGACCCCGCCCGGCGCTCGCTCGGGCGCTTTCTCGCCGAGGAGCTCGCAGGCCCGCTCGAGCTCGACTTCTACATCGGGCTCCCGCCCGACTTCCCGCGCGAGCGGCTCGCGCGCATCGAGCGCATCTCGCCGCTGCGCGCCGTGCCCGAGCTGCGCAACATGCCCTCGCGGATGGCGCTCGCGCTCGCCAACCCGCGGTCGGTCTCGTTCAAGGCCTTCGCCAACCCGCGCCTGCGCTCGTTCGCCGACCTCGACCGGCGCGAGTTCCGCGGGGTCGAGTTCCCCGCCGGCGGCGGGATCGGGACGGCGCGCAGCATCGCGCGCGCCTACGCCGCGTTCGCTCGGGACGGGAGCGAGCTCGGCCTCGCGGAGACGACGCTCGCCGAGCTCAAGGCGCCGCCCCGCCGGCCGCCGCGCGGCTGGCGCGACGAGGTGCTGAAGGTCGACACGGCGTTCTCTCTCGGTTTCGTGAAGCCGGCGGGCGAGTTCCGCTTCGGCGCGAGCCACACGGCCTTCGGCCACCCGGGGGCGGGCGGGTCGTTTGCTTATGCCGACCCCGACCGCGAGCTCGCGTTCGCCTACACGCCCAACCGGCTCGGATTTCACCTCGTCGACGACCCGCGCGAGAAGGCGCTGCGCGACGCGCTCGACCGCTGCGTGAAGGCAGCCGGCGCACCCCTGAGCCCCGACCTCGGCCGGCCGGGCGGCGACCCCGTCCGCCTCTAGCATCAGACGGGTGGCCAGGCCCGCTCGCAACATCCGCAACTTCTCGATCGTCGCGCACATCGACCACGGCAAGTCGACGCTCGCCGACCGCATCCTCGAGGTCACGGGCTCGGTCGATCCGCGCAAGCACCGCCCGCAGCTGCTCGACTCGATGGAGCTCGAGCGCGAGCGTGGGATCACCATCAAGGCGCAGGCCGTGCGCGTCGAGTACACCGCCCGCGACGGCGAGACCTACCGCCTGCACCTGATCGACACCCCCGGCCACGTCGACTTTTCGTACGAGGTCTCGCGCTCGCTCGCCGCCTGCGACGGAGCGCTGCTGCTCGTCGACGCGAGCCAGGGCGTCGAGGCGCAGACCGTGGCCAACACCTACCTCGCGGTCGACGCCGGCCTCGAGCTCATTCCCGCGCTCAACAAGGTCGACTTGCCGAGCGCCGAGCCCGAGCGCATCGCAGCGGAGATCGGCGAGCTGATCGGCGAGCCGGCCGACGACGTGCTGCGCATCTCAGCGAAGAGCGGGCTCGGCGTGGAGGACGTCCTCGAGGCGATCGTCGGGCGCGTAGCACCGCCCGAGGGCGATCCCGACGCGCCCGCGCGCGCGCTCATCTTCGACTCGCAGTACGACCAGTACCGCGGCGTCGTGGCCTACGTGCGCGTGGTCGACGGCCGGCTCTCGAAGCGCGACGCGATCGTCGCCATGCAGGCCGGCACCGAGGCCGACATCGACGACATCGGGTTTTTCGGGCCGGACATGGCGCCGGCGCCGGCGCTCGAGGCGGGAGAGGTCGGTTACGTCATCACCGGCGTCAAGGACGTCTCGCAGCTGCGCGTCGGCGACACGCTCACGACGCGCTCCGCGCCCGCCGCCGCGCCGCTGCCGGGCTATCAGGAGGTCAAGCCGATGGTCTTCTGCGGCCTCTTTCCGGTCGACACCGATCAGTTCTCGGAGCTGCGCGACGCGCTCGAGAAGCTCGCGCTCAACGACGCGGCGCTCTCCTACGAGCCCGAGACGAGCCAGGCGCTCGGCTTCGGCTTTCGCTGCGGCTTCCTCGGCCTCCTGCACATGGACATCGTGCGCGAGCGCCTCGAGCGCGAGTACGGCCTCGAGCTCCTGGCCACGACGCCGAACGTCGAGTACACGGTCACGCTCACCAACGGCGAAGAGCTCAAGGTTCACTCGCCGACCGAGATGCCCGACCGCGCGCGCATCGCCGAGATTCGGGAGCCGTACATACGCGCCACCGTGCTGTGCCCGAAGGAATACGTCGGGCAGGTTATGGAGCTGTGCCAGGAGCGCCGCGGCGAGCACGTCGATCTGAGCTTCCTCTCACCGCAGCGCGTGCAGGTGCGCTACGACCTGCCGCTAGCCGAGATCGTCCTCGACTTCTACGACCAGCTCAAGTCGCGCACACGCGGATACGCGTCGCTCGACTACGAGCTGATCGGCGAGTGCCCCTCCGACCTCGTCAAGCTCGACATCCTGCTCGCCGGCGAGCAGGTCGACGCGCTCTCGATGGTCGTGCACCGCGAGAAGGCCTATCCGGCCGGGCGAATGACGTGCGAACGGCTCCAGAAGCAGATCCCGCGTCAGCAGTTCGAGGTCCCGATCCAGGCATCGATCGGCTCGAAGATCATCGCGCGCGAGTCGGTCAAGCCGATGCGCAAGGACGTGATCTCGAAGTGCTACGGCGGCGACATCACCCGCAAGCGCAAGCTGCTCGAGAAGCAGAAGGCGGGCAAGAAGCG
>DAIOHA010000065.1:0-7129 GCA_036744955.1 Thermoleophilaceae bacterium
GCGGTCGCTCACCCTCGTCGTATGGGGGCGGCCCGACCTCCTCACCGGCCGCCGCACGGCGGCCCGCTACGCGTGCGAGGACTTGCGGCCGGCTGGCGCGCCACGGCGCGACCCCGAGTGACGACCGGCCACCTAGACCTTGCCTCCAAGGGTTTGCCGGGCCGCGCAGTGGGCACCGAAAGGACATGGACGGTCAAGGAGGGTCGGGACGCCTCCCGCAGGTCCAGGAGGGCGCCGCACGGCGCGGGCTCGTGCGACCGCATCAGGGCCGCATGGTCGCCGGCGTCCTCGCGGGGCTCGCCCGGCGCTTCGGGGTGAGCCCGTTCGCGGCGCGCGTGGTCTTCCTGGTCACGCTGCTCCTGCCGGGGCCGCAGTTCATCGCATACCTCGCGCTCTGGATCGTCATGCCGAACGAGCGCTGAGGACGGCGGGCGTCTCGCGCCCGTCTACCTGTGCGCGCGGTGGTCGGGCCCCCCGTCGCGCTGTCCGGACCCGACGTGGCCGGGGCGCGCGCGGTGGTCGGGCCCACCGTCGCGCTGTCCGGACCCGACGTGGCCGGGGCGCCGCGAGCGCTCGACAAGCGCTCGCTGCCCCTCCCACAGGAGGGCGAGCAACAGCTCGACGACCTCCTCGCGCGGCACCTCCGGGTGCTCCCACCACCACTCGGCGAGGCCCTGGGTTGCCTCCTGCGAGACCTTGGCGACCATCCACATCACGCGCTCAGCCGGCACCCCGAGGACCGAGTCGGCGCGCGGAGCCGCGACGCGGACGAGCTCGGCGATCCCAGCGGTAGCGCGCTCCTGCACCTGGCGGTGCGCGGCGGCGATCTCGGGGTCGCTCGGCGGGTCGCGGAAGAGGAACCGCCACACGAACGGGTCCTCCTCGACGAACCGGTAGAAGGCGTCGACGCTCGCCCGCAGCAGCTCGTATGGACCCTCGCCGCTGACGTTCTCGATCGAGCGCTCGATCAGCGCGTCGCCGTGGAGCTGGAGCAGCTCGATGTGGAGGTCGCGCTTCGACCCGAAGTGGTCGTAGATGACCGACGCGACCACACCCGCCCGCGCGGCGATCTCGCCGACCGAGGCCGCCGAGTAGCCCTGCTCGGCGAACACCTGCGTGGCCGCGTCGAGGATGCGCCGGCGCCGTTCGGCGGCGCTCAGGCGGGGGCGGGTGTCGGGGTGGGTCGACATACCGAACGAGGATTCGGTAGGGTACGCGGCGGAGCAACCGAACGACGATTCGGTAGACGCCTACCGAGGAGGTCGAGATGAACGAGATGAGACGGCGGACGCTGACCCGTATCGGGCTCGTCGTACTCGCGGTGCCGCAGCTGGCGATCGGGATCTGGGCGCTCGCCTCGCCGCGGGGATGGTTCGGCGACTTTCCCGGCGCGGGGCGCGCGTGGCTCCCGTTCTTCGGCCCCTACGACGAGCACCTCGTCGTCGACGTGGCTTCCACCTTCCTGGCGATCGGCGTCGTACTAGTGCTCGCCGCGCTGTGTTTGGGCCGCCGCGTCGTGCAGGTGGCGGCCATCGGCTACCTCGTCTACCAGCTCCCGCACGCGATCTACCACTGGGGGGCCGACGACCGGCTGCCCGGCTTGGACGGACTATTGAACGGTCTGGCGCTCGGGCTGTCGCTCGCGGTCGCGCTCGGCGTGCTCCTTCTGTCGCGCGAGGCCCGCCCGGGGTCCGCGCCCGTCCGGAACGGAAAGGGCGGCGCCGGTCGCCTCGGCGAGCCCCCGCGCGGGCTGCTCGCCCGCGGCACGCGCCTGTACGGGCGACGGCGCTTCGGGACCCCGCCCGCGACGATCGACGCCTATCTCCATCATCCGCGCCTGCTCGTGGGCTACGGCGGCTTCGAGACCGCGGTCGAGCGCTCGCGCCGCGTCGACGATCGGCTCAAGGCCCTCGCCGAGCTCAAGGCCGCCGCCCTCGTGGGGTGCGAGTGGTGCATGGACTTCGGCTCGTGGCTCTCGCGCGGGAGCGGCGTGCCCGAGGAGCAGCTGCGCGAGCTCCCGCGCCACCGCGAGAGCGATGCCTTCTCGCCGCTTGAGCGGCTCGTGCTCGACTACGCCGTGGCGATGACCAGGACGCCGGCCGAGGTCGATGCCGACCTCTTCGCGCGCCTGCGCGAGCACTTCGACGATGCCCAGCTCGTGGAGCTCACCAACGCGATAGCGATCGAGAACCTGCGCGCACGCTTCAACAACGCGCTCGACCTGGAGCCCCAGGACTACTCCGAGGGCGCGTTCTGCGTCGTGTCGGAGCGCGCCGGCGGCGAAGCCGTGGCGGCCGGCGGTTAGCGCGCCGCCGCGCCGCGGTCGCCGCGGTCGGCGCGTCGCATCGCCGCGCGGCAGCGGCGCTCGAGCAGGTGCGCGGCCATCCAGAAGTTGCGGAAGGCGGGGTTGCGCGTCTCGCGACGGTGGTAGCGGAAGTAGATCTGCTGGGCGATCCCCGCCAGGCGGAAGAGCCCGAAGACCTCGTAGAACGGCCACCGCTCGGCGCTGCGGCCGGTGCGCTCGCAGTAGCGCGCCATGATCTCCGCGCGCGTGAGCATGCCGGGCAGGTGCGATGGCTGGCGGCGGAAGCGCCGCATCCCGAAGCCGTCGTCGGCCTCCACCCAGTACGCGAGCGAGCTGCCCAGGTCCATGAGCGGGTCGCCGATCGTCGCGAGCTCCCAGTCGAGCACGCCGCGCACTCGCGCCGGCTCGGCGGGATCGAGGACGAGGTTGTCGAGGCGGAAGTCGTTGTGGATGACGCACGCGCTCACGTCGTCGGGGCGGTGAGTTTCGAGCCAGGCCATCACGGGCTCGAACGACGGCACGTTCCACGTGCGCGCGCGGCGATAGCGCTCAGACCAGCCGACGACCTGGCGAGCCACATAGCCGGCGCCGCGCCCGAGGTCTCCGAGCCCGGCCGCCTCGTGGTCGACCGCGTGCAGCTCGACGAGAAGGTCGACGAGGCGCTCGCTCAGCGCGCGCATGGCGCGCGGCGCCGTGTCGACCTCGGGGGACATCGACGCTCGCGGCACCACGCCCTCGACGCGCTCCATGACGTAGAAGTCGCTGCCGATCACCGAGCCCTCGGTGCACAGCGCGACCATCTCCGGCACGTACGGGAAGTCGGGTCGCAGCGCCGACTGGATCCGGTGCTCGCGGCGCATGTCGTGCGCCGAGCTCGCCTTTGTGCCCGCAGGCGGGCGACGGAGGATGAGATCGCGGCCGGGGTAGCGGAGCAAGTAGGTCAGGTTCGAGGCGCCGCCCGAGAATTGGCGCACGCTCGGTGGCTCGTCGGGCACGCGGCCGCCGTGCGCGCGCAGCCAGGCGTGGACGGCGGCGACGTCGAACGTGTCCTCCGTGCGAACGGCCCGCTCGTCGGACCGATGCTCGGCGGCCGCCGGGGCTTCGCGACGCCCGCCGCGTCGCGGGCGCTGCTCGGCGCCGCCCTTGGCCTGGCCCGCGCCGTCTCGTCGCGCCCGCCGCCGCGGGCGCAGTGCGCTCACAGGAGCGGCTCCTCCTCGCCACGCTGCCGGCGCAGCTCGCGCCGGGCGATCGACAGCTTGTGCACCTCGTCGGGGCCGTCGGCGAGGCGCAGCGTGCGCATGTGGGCCCACATCCACGCGAGCGGCGTGTCGTCGGATACGCCCGCGCCCCCGTGGACCTGGATCGCGCGGTCGATGATCTTGAGCGCCACGTTCGGCACGGCGACCTTGATCCCGGCGACCTCGATGCGCGCGTTCTTGCCGCCTACCCGATCGACGAGCCAAGCCGTCTTGAGCACGAACAGCCGCGCCATCTCGAGCTCGATGCGCGCCTCGGCGATCCAGTCACGGACGTTCGATCGCGTCGACACCGGCTTGCCGAAGGTCTCGCGCGCGTCGGCGCGGGCGCACATGAGCTCGAGCGCCCGCTCCGCCGCCCCGATCGCGCGCATGCAGTGGTGGATCCGCCCCGGCCCGAGGCGCGCCTGCGCAATCAGGAAGCCCGCCCCCGGCTGGGCGATCAGGTTGTCGGCCCGCACGCGCACGTCGCGGAAGTCGATCTCCGCGTGCCCCTCGGGATCGTCGTAGCCGAACACCGGCAGGTTGCGCAGCACCTCGACGCCGGGCGTGTCGAGCGGGACGAGCACCATGCTCTGCTGGGCGTAGACGTGAGCCTCGGGGTCGGTCTTGCCCATCACGATGAGGATGCGGCAGTTCGGGTGCATCGCGCCGCTCGTCCACCACTTGCGTCCGTTGAGCACGAGCTCGTCGCCGTCGCGCTCCATGCTCATGCCGATGTTGGTCGCGTCGGAGCTCGCCACCTCGGGCTCGGTCATCGCGAACCCTGAGCGGATGTCGCCGTCGAGCAGCGGACGCAGCCAGCGCTCCTTCTGCTGCTCGCTCCCGAACTCGTGTAGTACCTCCATGTTGCCCGTGTCGGGCGCCGAGCAGTTGCACGCCTCGGGACCGATCGTCGTGCGTCCCATGATCTCGGCGAGCGGCGCGTAGTCGAGCACCGACAGGCCCGCGCCGTGCTCGTCGTCGGGCAGGAACAGGTTCCACAGACCACGGGCCCGCGCCTCCTCCTTGAGCTCCTCCATGATCGGCGGGCTTACGTGCGGGGTCTCCGCTCCTCGAACCTGCTCGATGTAGACGCGCTCGGCGGGGTAGACGCGCTCGTCCATGAACGCGAGCAGCCGCTCGCGGAAATCCTTGGCGCGATCGCTCAGCTCGAAGTCCATTGCGGGGCCTCTGGGGTCGAGTGGAGAGGCGGCTCAGCCGGCGGGGTCGGCGGCCGCCTCGGCCGGCGCCGCCCGCGGCCCGGGCACGCCGCGGAAGCGGAACGGCTCGGGTTCGCGGCCGGCCTGGACGAACCAGCACTCGCCGCTGCCGCCGCCGGCGAGCAGCCGCAGGACGGTGTCGGCAACGACCTCGGCATCGAGCAGCGAGAAGCCGGCCTCCTCGAGGCCGTTGCGCATGGGCGCCACCATCGGGGTGTCGGCGAAGCCCGGGCACACGGCGTTGAAGCGGATGCCCTCGGCCGCGAGCGCTGGCCCGAGCGCGCGGGTCATGCCCACCACGGCGTGCTTGTTGGCGGTGTAGATCGGGTCGAGCGGCATGGCCACGAGCCCGGCCAGCGACGCCGTGGCGACGATCGCGCCGCCCCCGCGCTCGCGAAGCGCCGGGAGGGCGGCGTGCGTGCCGAAGGCGATCCCGTCGAGGTTGACGCCCATCGCCCGGCGGTAGAGCTCGAGCTTGAAGTCGTCGTCGAGACTGCAGCCGCTCGCGACGCCCGCGTTCAAAAAGGCGAGGTCGAGTCCGCCGCAGCGCTCGCGGGCGAAGGCCACCGCCGCGCGGTTGTCGTCGAGCTCGGACACGTCGCAGCGGACGGCGTGGCCGCCGATGCGCCCGGCGACCTCCTCGGCGCCGCGCGCGTCGATGTCGGCCACTACGACCTCGGCACCCGCCTCGGCGAGCGCGAGCGCGGCCGCCGCCCCGATGCCGCTTGCGCCTCCGGTGACGAGCGCGACGCGGTCGCGCAGCGAAGCGAGGTCGACGGCGGCTGTGGGCGAAGCGGTCAGGGCGGTCTCCGGAGGTTGGCGGCCTCGGCGGGCCGACCCACGGAGAAAATCACGTTCGCCCGCTCGGCGTCGCCGCCCCGATCTGCGGTGTGGCGGATCGGGGGTTCAAGGGGTGCCCTGCCTCGCCACGGCCGCGCCTCCCGCCCGCGTTCGTCCGTCCCGTCCGGACCGTCGACGCGTCGCCGAGTTTGACCCCTCCCGCGCCGGGTACCTCCCGCCCATGGCCCCCGAGAGCGAGCGGTCCGAGTCCGACCAGCTTCCCGAGGACGCCCCGCCCGAGCAGGCGCCCGCGGACGACGAGGAGGGCGGCGCTCGCGGCGAGGCCGAGCAGAGCTCCGGCGTACCGAACGAGCAGGGCCAGGCGACGGGCAACCCGGCCAACGCCGGCTAGCTAGCTCCGCCTGAGCAACGCGGCCCGCGGGGCCGCGATCCTGTTCCTACGCCTGCGTCTCCCGGTCCCGAGCGGTGAACTCGGTCTTCTCGGTCTTGGCCTCCTCGCGGAACTTCTCCATGCTCTGAGCCCCCTCGCGGCGGCGGAAGATCTCGAGGAAGGCGATCACGGCGCCCGCGATCAGGATCGGCAGGATTGCCACGACCGCCGGACCGCCGATCACGAGGATGATCACCGCTACGGCCGCCCCGAAGGCGACGATGGACAGCGTCCCGGCCACGGCGGCCGATCCTAGCCGACGCGGCGAGGTGGGCGGGCCCGGGGAGCCCCGCGCGCCTACCCTCGAGGACCCGTGCTCGCGTCGGTCAAGCCCATCCTGCGCGCCGCCGCCATCGCGGCCTTCGTCGTCGGGACGGTGCTGCTGCTCGTCGACCCGCCGTCGCTGTCCGGGGCGGGCCGGCTCGCGGCGATAGGCGCGGGCGCGGTGGCGCTCGTCGCCCTCACCGCCTGGGCGACCGTCGCCCTGCGCGGCCGCGAGGAGCTCTCCGAGCGGGAGTTCGAGCGGGTCGTCGAGCGCGCCGAGATTCTGGGCGGCGCGGGCGCGCCCGGCCGCGCGCCGACCGACTTCGAGCGCATCGTCGGGGAGGCGATCGAGCGGCTGCCCGACGAGTTCCGGCGTCTCGTCGAGGAGACGCCGGTCGTCGTCTCGCGCCGGGGCGCCGAGGCGGGTGCGTACGGCCACTACTTCGGCGACACGGTGGCGCGCGACGCCTACGAGGACCGCATCGTCGTCTACCAGGACACGCTCGAGCGCGACTTCGGTCACGACACCGAGCTGCTCGCGCGGCAGGTCGAGCGCACCCTGCGCCACGAGATCGCCCACCACCTCGGGTGGGACGAGAGCGGCGTGCGCGAACTAGGCCTCTGAGCGCGCGGGCCGGACGCCGCCACGTCTCGGTGAGCGCGGGCATCGACTAGCCTCTCCGGCCTCGGAGAGGTGTCCGAGTGGCTTAAGGAGCGCGATTGGAAATCGCGTGGGCGGGGTCGACCTGCCTCGAGGGTTCGAATCCCTCCCTCTCCGTTGGCGGCCCCGGCGGCGCGTCGCGCCGGAGCCCCGGACCGCGGCTAGCGTTGCGCCCGTGAGCCGCCCGCTGATCGGCTTGTGCGCCGCGGT
>DAIOHA010000066.1:0-7107 GCA_036744955.1 Thermoleophilaceae bacterium
TCGCGATCGTCGCCGCGTGTGCGCTCGAGCCGTGCCTGCTCGTCGGCGCCCGGCGGGAGGCCCCCCTCGTGGTCGGCGTGGGGGAGGGCGAGCACTTCATCGCCTCGGCGATTCCCGCCTTCATGCGCGAGACGCGCGACGTCCAGCTCGTAGAGGACGGCGAGATCGTGGCTGTGCGCCCCGACGGGGCCGAGTTCCTCGACCCGGCCGGGATGCCCATCCCGCGGCGCACGGAGCGCATCGACTGGAGCGAGGAGGCCGCCGAGAAGGGCGGCTACGAGACCTTTATGCTCAAGGAGATCCACGAGCAGCCCGCCGCGCTCGCCGAGACGATCGCCGACCGCGTGTGCGGCGACCGCGTCGAGCTCGGCGAGATCGGCGTCTCCGACGACGAGCTGCGCACGCTGCGGCGGATCGTCGTGGTGGCGTGCGGCACGTCCTACCACGCGGGCCTCGTCGGTCGCTACGCGATCGAGGCGTGGGCGCGCGTCCCGGTCGAGATGGACATCGCGTCGGAGTGGCGCTACCGCGACCCGATCGTCGGGCCTGGTGACCTCGTCGTCGGGATCTCGCAGTCCGGCGAGACGGCCGACACGCTCGCCGCCATGCGCATGGCGCGCGCGCGGGGCGCTCGCGTGCTCGCGGTGACCAACATCATCGGCAGCCAGGCGACGCGCGACTCCGACGGCGTCATCTACACCCGCGCGGGGCTCGAGATCGGCGTCGCGGCGACGAAGACGTTCCTCGCCCAGGTCGCGGTGATGTACCTGCTCGCGCTCAAGCTCGCCGAGCTGCGCGGAACGCTCTCACCGGGGCGCCTCTCGGAGCTGCTCGCCGACGTCGAGAGCCTGCCCGGCCACGTCGCGGCGCTCGTCGACGGCGCCGACGCGCCGGCGCGCGCGATCGCCGAGCACTGGCAGGACGCCGGCTTCTTCCTCTACCTCGGCAGGCACGTGGGGCTCCCGATCGCGCTCGAGGGCGCACTCAAGCTCAAGGAGGTCTCCTACGTCCCGACCGACGCGTACGCCGCGGGCGAGATGAAGCACGGGCCGATCGCCCTGCTCGACGAGCGCACGCCGGTCGTGTGCGTGGCCACGGACTCGCCGGTGATCGACAAGGTGCTCTCGAACGCGGCCGAGGTGCGCGCACGCGGGGCGCACGTGGTCGCCGTCGCCACCGAAGGCGACGCGCGCGTCGGCGAGTACGCCGAGGAGGTCCTGTACGTCCCGCGCACCGACTGGCTGCTCCAGCCGATCCTCGCCATCGTGCCGCTCCAGCTCATCGCCTACCAGATCGCGCGCGCGCGGGGACTGAACGTGGACCAGCCGCGCAACCTCGCCAAGACGGTGACCGTCGAGTAGCGGACTCGGGTGGGCGCGGGCGCCTCAGGACTCGGGATCGGCATCGACCTGCTAGAGGTCGACCGCTTCGAGCGGGCGCTTGCCCGCCGGCCGCGCCTGGCGGAGCGGCTCTTCTCCGAGCACGAGCGCGCGTACTCCGAGGCGCGCCCGCGGCCGGCCCGGCACCTGGCCGCCCGCTTCTGCGCCAAGGAGGCGGTGGCCAAGGCGCTCGGAGAGCGGGTGTGGAGCTTTCGCGACGTGGAGGTGGTCTCCGGCGGTGGCCCCCCGCGGGTTAGCCTGCACGGGCGGCTCGCCGAGCGCGCGCGCGAGCTCGACGTGGCGCCGGTGATTTCGCTCACCCACACGCGCACCACCGCGGCCGCGAGCGCGTTGCTGCGCCGCGCGCGCGGCGATCACCGGCACTGAGCAAGTGATCCTCCCCGGCTGGCTCGACCCGCTCTTCGACGCGGAGGAGATGGGCGCAGCTGACCGCTTCGCGAGCGAGGAGCGTGGCGTGCCGTCGCTCGAGCTCATGGAGCGGGCGGGGGAGGGGCTCGCGCGCGCCGTCGAGGACGCGGTCGACGCGAGCGGGCGGTCGGGGTGCATCCGCGTCGTGGTCGGGAAGGGGAACAACGGGGGCGACGGCCTCGTCGCCGCGCGCGTGCTGCGCGAGCGCGGGCGCGCGGTCGACGTGCTGTCGATCGGCGGCCTCGACGAGCTGCGCGGCGACGCCGCGGAGAACCGCGATCGCCTGCCCGGCGACCCGCCGTGCGAGGGGGTCGACGCCGACCGGCTCGCCGGCTCGGCCGCGGTGGTCGACGCGCTGCTCGGCACCGGCTTCGCCGACGCGCCGCGCGACCCGGCGGCGAGCGCGATCGCGGCGATAAACGCGCTCGACGCGCCCGTGGTGGCGTGCGACGTCCCCTCGGGCGTCGACGCGTCCTCCGGCGAGGTCGAGGGCGATGCGGTGCGCGCGACCGTCACCGCCACCTTTCACGCCCCGAAGATCGGCCTGCACGTAGCGCCGGGCGCCCTGCACGCCGGCGAGGTGCGCACGGTCGCCATCGGCATCCCGCGCGACGCCCCCTCCGCCGAGCGCGCGGGCCTTATCTCGGCGCCCGCGCTCGAGCTCGTGCCCTCGCGCACGCGCGCGTCGACGAAGTTCGACGCCGGCACGGTGGTGGTCGCGGGCGGCATGCGCGGCCTCACCGGGGCGCCGACCATGGCCGCGCTGGCGGCCATGCGCACGGGCGCCGGCTACGTGCAGCTCGCCGTGCCCGAGTCGGCGGAGATGGTGTTCGCGCTCAAGCTGATGGAGGCGATGACCGCCGGCCAGCCCGAGGCCGACGGCGCCCACACCGAGGCCGGCGCCGACGGGGTGGCCCAGCTGGCCGAGCGGGCGGGTTGCGTCGTCGTCGGCCCCGGGATCGGTCGCTCCGAGGGTGCGGTGGCCTTCGCGCGTGCGGTCGCGCGGCGGGTCGAGGCGCCCGTCCTCGTCGACGCCGACGGCCTGAACGCCCACGCGGGCACGCTCGAGCTCCTGCGCGAGCGCCCCGGCCCCACGGTGCTGACGCCGCACGCGGGCGAGCTCGGCCGACTGCTCGCGCGCGACTCGAGCGAGGTGACCGCCCACCGGCTCGCCTCGGCGCGCGAGGCGGCCGAGCGCTCCGGCGCGGTCGTCGTGCTCAAGGGAGACGACTCGATCGTCGCGGCGCCGGACGGCATCGTGGCGGTGAGCCCCGGTGGATCCCCGGCGCTCGCGACCGCGGGCACGGGCGACGTTCTCTCCGGCGTGATCGGCGCCCTCCTGGCGAAGGGCCTCGGGGCGTTTGAGGCGGCCGCGGCCGGCGTGCTCGCCCACGGCCGCGCGGGACGGGTGGCGGCCGCGCGCTTCGGCGCCGACCACACGATCGCCTCCGACGTCGTCGATGCGCTCCCGGCCGCGTTGGGCGGGCCTGCCGGGCGACGCGAGCGGCGCGCCGCCACGGGGGCTGGCTGAGCGCTTGGCGCGTGCGGACGCGCCCGCGCGCTCCGCTAGGGTCGGCGCGATGCCCGTTCCCGTCCGCGAGGTCATGGACCCCGAGCCGGTCACCGTGCGCTCCGACACGCCGGTCGAGGACGTCATTCGCCTGCTCGGGGACTCCGAGCTCCCCGGCGTCCCCGTGGTCGAGGAGGACGGCCGCTGCGTCGGCATCGTCACCGAGGCCGACCTCGTGATCGCCGACGAGCAGGGCGACCTCCACCTTCCGCACTACATCGAGCTGTTCGGAGGCGTCGTCTTCCTCGAGCCGCTGCGCCACTTCGAGGAGCGCCTGCGCAAGGCCTTCGCCGCCAAGGCTTCGGACATGATGACGCCCGACCCGATCACGGTCGGGCCCGACGCCGGCGCGCGCGAGGCGGCGCGCATCATCTCCGAGAGCGGCCACAACCGGCTGCCGGTGACCGAGGGCGGGCGCCTCGTCGGCGTGGTCAGTCGCGCGGACGTGCTCGAGGCGCTCGCGCGCTAGCCCGTGGCCGAGGCGGGGGCGGCGGTGAGCGCGCGCGCGGCCGAGCGCGCCGTCGCGCGCGTCGACCTCGGCGCCGTGGAGCGCAACGCCCGCCGCCTCTGCGACACGCTCACGGGCGGCGCGCGGCTGTGCGCCGTGGTTAAGGCCAACGGGTACGGGCACGGAACGGTCGAGTGCGCGCACGCGGCGCTCGCGGGCGGCGCGAGCTGGCTTGCGGTCGCGACCGCGGCGGAGGCGGTCGAGCTGCGCGCCGCGGGCTTCGCGGAGCCCGTGCTCGTGCAGGGAGCGCTGACCCCGGCCGAGGCGCGAGCGGCGCTCGACGCCGAAGCCGACGTCGTGGCGTGGCGAGCCGGCTTCGCTCGCGCCCTCGCCGAGCACGCGGCCGCGACGGGCCGCCGCGCGCGCGTGCACGTGAAGCTCGACACAGGGATGGGGCGCCTCGGAACCGCCGATCCCGCCGAGGCACGCGCGATATGCGACCTCGTCGCGGGCGACGAGCGGCTCGAGCTCGTCGGGCTCATGACCCACTTCGCGACGGCCGACGAGCCGGGCGACGATCACTTCCCCGCTCAGCTCGAGCGCTTTCGCACTTTCGTGGCCGAGACGCGGGAGGCATACCCCGGCCTCATCGCCCACGCCGCCAACAGCGCCGCCGTCCTGCGCGAACCCGCGGCGCATCTCGACCTCGTGCGCTGCGGCATCGCCGTATACGGGCTCGACCCCTTCAACCGCGACCCGGCCGCGCACGGGCTCGAGCCGGCGCTCGCGCTCGAGTCGCACGTCGCGGCGGTCAAGCGCTTCGAGCCGGGAATGAGCGCGGGCTACGGGCGCGCTTGGCGCGCGAAGCGGCCGACGTGGGTGGGGATCGCCCCGATCGGCTACGGCGACGGCTGGCGACGCGCGCTCTCGAATCGCGCCGACGCGCTCGTGGGTGGCCGCCGCCGGCGGCTCGTGGGCACGGTGAGCATGGACAACGTCGCGATCGAGCTCGGGTCCGCCGACGAGCCGGTCGGCGTCGAGGTCGGCGACACGGTCACGCTAATCGGCGCGCAGGGCGCCGAGCGCATCCTGTGTGAGGAGGTCGCGCACCTGCTCTACACAATCAACTACGAGGTCACCTGCGGGCTGCTGCCGCGCCTCCCGCGGCGCTACTTCTCCGCGTGAGGTCCCCCGCCGAGCGGCTCGCCGGCGAGCCCGCCGTGGGGGCGGTGCGCGAGGCCCTCGTCGCCGAGGGCGACGACGCGGGGCCGACCGCGTGGATCGTCGGCGGCACGGTGCGCGACGCCGCGCTCGGGCGTCCCGTGCGCGACGTCGACCTCGCCGTCGCGGGTGACCCCGAGCGTGCGGCACGCGCGGTCGCCCGACGGGTGCGGGGGCCGGTGTTCCCGCTCTCGGAGGCCTTCGGCGCGTGGCGCGCCCTCGACCGCCGCTCCGGCCGGGCGTGCGACGTCTCCGCGCTGCGCGGCCCCTCGATCGAGACCGACCTCGCCGAGCGCGACTTCACGGTCAACGCGGTCGCCGTCCCACTCGCCGGCGGAGCGCCGATCGATCCGCTCGGGGGCCTGCGGGACATCGAGCGGGGACTGCTGCGCGTGGTCGGGGGACCCTCGCTCGAGCGCTCGTCCCTCGCCGCCGATCCGCTGCGCCCGCTGCGTCTCGCCCGCCTCGCCACGGAGCTGCCGCTCATCCCCGACCTCGAGGCCGAGCGGCTCACCCGGGCGGCGGCGCCGCGCGTCGTCGAGGCCTCCCCGGAGCGCGTCTTCGCCGAGCTGCGGCGGATCGTCGTCGCCGAGCGCGTGGTCGTGGGCGTCGCCCTCGCCGACCGCCTGGGCCTGCTCGGGGCCGTCCTGCCCGAGCTCGACGCCCTGCGCGGCGTCGACCAGAGCCGCTTCCACCACCTCGACGTGCACGGGCACACGCTCGAGGTCCTGAGCCGCCAGGTCGAGCTCGAGGGACGGCTCGAGGAGGTCTTCGGCGAAGAGCCCGCGGGGGCGCTTGCCCGCGTGCTCGCCGAGCCACTTGGCGACGAGCTGACCCGCGGACAGGCGCTGCGCCTGGGCGCGCTCGTCCACGACATCGGCAAGCCGGTCACGCGCGGCGTGCGCGAGGACGGGCGCGTGACGTTCATGGGCCACGACCGCCTCGGCGAGGAGATGGTCCGCGCGGTCTGCCGGCGGCTGCGCACGAGCGAGCGCCTGAGCCGCTTCCTCGAGGCCGTGACGCGCCATCACCTCGTGCTCGGCTTCCTGGTGCACGAGCGCCCGCTGGACCGCCGCGCCGTCTACCGCTACCTCAAGCGAACCTCGCCTGTGGAGGTGGAGGTGACCCTGCTGTCCTGCGCGGACAGGCTCGCCACGCGCGGCAAGAACGCGGAGCGGGCCATCGACGCCCACCTCCAGCTCGCCGAGGAGCTGATGCCGGCCGCCCTCGACTGGCGCCGCAACGGCCCGCCGCGGCTTCCGCTCCGCGGCGACGAGCTTGCGGAGGAGCTGGGCATGGAGCCCGGCCCCGAGCTGGGACGGCTCCTGGCCGAGCTCGAGGAGGCCGCGTACGCCGGCGAGGTGGCCGACCGCGCCCAGGCGGTCGAGCTCGCCCGGCGGCTGCGCGACAATGCCGTGCGGTGATCGTCGAACGTGCCACCTACCGCGACGGGCGCCGCCAGGACGACGGCGCGCCTGGCGGGTTCGTCTGGATCGGCCTGCACGAGCCCACGTCTGAGGAGTTCGAGTCGCTCACCCGTGAGTTCGCGCTTCATCCGCTTGCGGTCGAGGACGCGATTCACGCCCACCAGCGGCCGAAGATCGACGTGTACGGCGACATGCTGTTCCTCGTCCTCAAGACCGCGCGCTACGTGGATCCCGACGAGGTCGTCGACATCGGGGAGCTGCTGGTGTTCGTGGGCCCCGCCTACGTGATCACCGTCCGACACGGCGAGGCCGGCTCGCTCAGCGGAGCGCGCAGCGCGCTCGAGGCCGATCTGGAGCGGATGCGAATGGGGCCGAGCGCGGCCCTGCACGCGATCCTCGACAGCGTGGTCGACGACTACCCGCTCGCGATCGACGGGCTTCAGGACGACATCGATGAGGTCGAGGAGCAGCTCTTCTCCGAGCGGCGCGTGAACCTCGCTGAGCGCATCTACCGCCTTCAGCGCGAGGTGCTCGAGTTCCGGCGTGCGGTCGCGCCGCTGGTGGAGCCGGTCGACCGGCTAGCGCGCGGCCAGTATCCGCTGGTCCAGGAGGACGTCCGCGACTACTTCCGCG
>DAIOHA010000067.1:0-7069 GCA_036744955.1 Thermoleophilaceae bacterium
CGTCCGTCACGTGCGCGGGACGACGCGTCGCTGGGCGTGGGGTTGCCACGGGGCCGAGCAAGCCCTCCGGGGCCGAGGCGGAACTCCTCGTCGCCAAGAACAGCTCGTCCTCGCGGTCGTGCACGTGGCGCGGCGTGTCGAGCGGACTGATCTCCTCGACAATCGAGAAGGCGCCGCCCGTCGTCTCGGCGGAGGCCTTGACCAGCACCTGTGCGCCGCTGAAGCGGAGGCGCTCGCCCCCCAACGTAGTTTCGGGCCGGACGACGGTCAAGTGAGATCGCGCGGTGCTCAAGACCCCGCGGCCCGCGACCGATGCTGCTACAAACGACATGGTGCCGCACCTCGTAACGCCAGCCCTCCTCTTGAGCGCCGCCTTCGGCGTTCGCTGGCCTGCCTCGCGGCGATTTACCTAGGGCGTCCGGCGCCGGCGTCCCCTCGGGGCGCCCTCGCCCCGCGCCGCCCGGACGCCGCGCAACCGGCCGACCAGGCCGAGCGGTCCCGCAGGTACTCTCAACGAGGAAGAGAAAGGCAACCAGATGATGATCGTGATGAAAGAGGAGGCGACGCCCGAGCAGATCGACGCGGTGATCGATCGCGTCGAGTCGGTGGGCGCGAAGGCGCATGTCTCGCGCGGCGAGCTCGTGACCGTGATCGGCGCGATCGGCGACCGCGAGCACGTCGCCAACCTCGGGCTCGAGGGCGCCGACGGGGTCGACCACCTCGTCCCCATCCTCAAGCCCTACAAGCTCGCCTCGAGCCAATTCAAGAAGGGCGATCGCAGCGTGCTCGACATCGGCGGGCGCAAGATCGGCGGCCCGCACTTCATGACGATCGCCGGCCCGTGCACGGTCGAGTCGCGCGAGCAGCTGCTCGACGCCGCGCACGCGGTCAACGACGCGGGCGCGCAGCTCCTGCGCGGGGGCGCCTACAAGCCGCGCACGTCCCCGTACTCGTTCCAGGGCCTCGCCGAGGCCGGGCTGCGGCTACTTGCCGAGGCCAAGCGCGAGACGGGCATGCCGATCGTCACCGAGGTCATGGACGCGCGCGACCTAGACGCGGTGCTCGAGGTGGCCGACGTGATCCAGCTCGGCGCGCGCAACATGCAGAACTACACGCTGCTCACCGAGCTCGGCCGCGCCGGGCGGCCGGTGCTGCTCAAGCGCGGCCTGTCCTCGACGCTCGAGGAGTTGCTGATGGCCTCGGAGTACATCCTGAAGGAGGGCACCGAGGCAGTGATGCTGTGCGAGCGAGGCATCCGCACGTTCGAGACCGCCTACCGCTTCACGCTCGACCTCATGGCTATTCCCGTGCTCAAGGAGCTCACGCACCTGCCGATCGTCGTCGACCCGAGCCACGCCGCTGGCCGACGCGACCTCGTCACCCCGCTGTCGCTCGCCGCGGCCGCGGCCGGGGCCGACGGGCTCATCGTCGAGACTCACCCCGAGCCCGAGCAGGCGATCTGCGACGGTCCCCAGCAGGTGCGCGCCGACGAGTTCGCCGACTACCTCCGGCAGGTGGAGCAGGCGGCGGCGCTCGCGGGCAAGGAGCTCGCTCAGGTCTCACGGCGACGCCGCGGGCGCTCTGAGCGGGCGGCGGCGCTCTAGGAGCCGACAAAGGCGGTCGCGTCCGGCTACCCGGGTGGGCAGTCTTCGGCGCGCCGCGCCGGGCGTGGGATAGCTTGGCCGCATGCGGATCGCCGTGCTCGGGACGGGGCTGATCGGCGGGTCGATCGGCCTCGCCGCCGGCGCGCGCGTGGCCGGCGCGGAGGTGGCGGGCTACGACCCAGACGCCGGCGCGCTCGCCGCCGCCCACGACCGCGGCGCCATCGACGCGGCGGCGGGCTCAGTGAGGGAGGCGGTCGCCGGCGCGAGCGCGTGCTTCTGCTGCGCGCCGGTCGGCGTCCTGGCGGCGCTCGTGCGCGAGGCGCTCGCCGCCGCGCCCGCCGACTGCGTGGTCTCCGACGTCGGCTCGACCAAGCGGGCGATCGCCGCGGCGAGCGAGGACGAGCGCTTCGTGCCCGGGCACCCCGTCGCGGGCGCCGAGACGGCCGGCATCGAGCACGCACGCGCCGACCTGTTCGAGGGGGCGACCTGGTACCTGACGCCCCGCGAGCACGCTTCAGGCCTGCTCTATGAGCGGCTGCACCGGCTCGTCGCGGGCCTCGGTGCCCACCCCGTCGCCATCGAGCCCGATGCCCACGACCGCCTGCTCGCCGCGGTGAGCCACCTCCCGCATGTGCTCGCCAACATGCTCGTGAGCCGCGTCGCCGGGATCGTCGAGGCGGAGTCGGAGGCGGCGGTCCCGCGGGTGGGGCCTAGCTTTCGCGACGCCACACGCGTCGCGGGCGCGAACCCGGCGATCTGGCGCGACATCTACGCGTCGAACGCGTCGGCGATCGCCGCGGAGATCGACGCCGCCGTCGAGGCGCTCCGCGGCGTGGCGGACTCGCTGCGCGCCGGCGACGCCGAGGCGATCGCCGCCTGGGGCGACGCCGCGCGCGCCGACCGCACGCGCGTGCTCGAGGCCGAGCTCGTCGGCGGCCCCGCGCGCGAGCTGCGCCTCACCGTGCCGAACCGGCCGGGCATCGTCGCCCAGGTCGCGCTCGCGCTCGGCCGCGCCGGGGTCAACATCGCCGACATGGCGCTCGCCCCGGCGGCCGACATGAGCTCGGGCGCCATGACGCTGTGGGTCGCCGGCGACGAGACCGCCGCCCGCGCGCGCGAGCTGATCGAGGAGCTCGGCTTCCCCGTCGAGGTCGCGGCGTGAGGCGCCGCTTTGGGCCGGCGGAGCCCCTGCGCGGGCAGGTCACGCCGCCGGCCGACAAGTCGATCTCCCACCGCGCCGCGCTGCTCGGCGCGATGTGCGACGAGCCCGTGACGGTGCGCAACTTCCTCGCCGCCGCCGACACGCGGGCGACGCTGCGCGCGGTGGCCTCGCTCGGCGCCGGCGTCGACGACCACGCCGGCGAGCTCGTGATCCGCGGCGTCGGCCTGCACGGCGCCTTCGAGCCGACGGGCGGGGTCCTCGATGTGGGCAACGCCGGTACGCTCATGCGCGTCCTGCCGGGTTGGCTGGCCGGCCAGCCGGGCGGGCGTTGGACGCTCGACGGCGATGAGTCGATCCGCCGTCGCCCCGTCGACCGCGTTGTCGACCCCTTGCGCGCGATGGGGGCGCAGCTCGAAGCGGCCGACGGCCTGCCGCCGCTCACCGTGACCGGGCGCCAGCTCCACGCCGCTCGCCACGAGCTCCCCGTGGCGAGCGCGCAGGTCAAGTCCTGTCTCCTGGTCGCCGGCCTGCTCGCCGGGGGAGAGACCGTGATCGCCGAGCCCTCTGCGAGCCGCGACCACACCGAGCGGATGCTGGCGCGCGCGCGCGCGCCGATTCGCCGTGAGGGGCTCGAGGTGCGCGTCTCGGCGACCGACGAGCTCGAGCTCGACGAGGTCGACGTCCCCGGGGACCCTTCGTCGGCGGCGTTCATGGTCGCCGCCGCGGCCGTGGTCCCCGGATCGCGCCTCGTCGTGCGCGACATGGCGCTCAACTGGACGCGCACGGGCTTTCTGCGCATCGCCGAGCGCATGGGCGCGGTGATCGTCGGCGACCTCGAGCAGCCGCCGGGCGCGCACGGCGCGGCGCTCGAGGCCGGGGCCCGTGCTCCGAGCGCGGAGCCGGGCGCGACGCGCGAGCCCGCGGGCGAGCTCGACGTGAGCGCGGGGCCGCTCGAGGCGACAGTGGTGGGCGCCGAGGAGGTGCCGCTCGCGATCGACGAGCTGCCGCTCGTGGCCCTGCTCGGGTGCTACGCGGAGGGCGACACTGTGGTGCAGGGCGCGGCGGAGCTGCGGGTGAAGGAGAGCGACCGCGTCGCCGGCGTGGTCGAGGGCCTGCGCGGCCTCGGAGCCGAGCTCGAGGCCACCTCGGACGGCTTCGTCGTCCACGGGCCGTGCGAGCCGCGGGGCGGAACCTTCGCCGCGCACGGCGACCACCGCATGGCCATGCTCGGAGCGATCGCGGGGCTGGCCTCGCGCGACGGGGTCGAGGTCGAGGGCATCGAGGCGGTCGAGGTCTCCTACCCGGGGTTCGAGGCGGACCTGCGGTCGCTGGCCGGCGGGTGACCCCTGGCGCTAGGTTCTCTAATGATCTTGAATCTTCAAGGAGTCGGTTAGCTCACGTAGCGGCCGGAGCCGAGTTCGAGGTCGCGCCGAACCCCTGTTCGTGGTGTGGGCGGTCGTCTGGCTGGTGCTGACCATGGTGATCGTCGTGACGATATGCGGGTTGAAAGTCCGCACCTTTCGCCAGAGGCGCCAACGACGCGACTAGGCGAGCGCTCTCCCGGTCGGCGGCGCGACACGGTCGCTTAGCCTGTCGGTATGGTGATCGCGATCGACGGGCCGGCCGGCGCCGGGAAGAGCACGGTGGCGCGCGCCGTCGCCGAGCGGCTCGGCTTCCTCTATCTCGACACGGGCGCCATGTACCGCGCGGTGGCCGTCGCCATGGGCGAGCGTGGGGGACCGCCCGCGGCGCGCGCTCGGGAGCTCGAGGTGGTCGACGCGAGCCGCTACCTCGTCGACGGACGCGACGTGACGGGCGAGATCCGCTCGCCCGAGGCGTCGGCCGAGGCCTCGCGCATCGCCGCCGACGGTGAGCTGCGCGCGGCGCTCGTCGAGCGCCAGCGCGCGCTGCTCGGAGCGGGCGACTGGGTCGCCGAGGGGCGGGATATCGGAACGGTGGTCGCGCCCGACGCCGAGGTCAAGCTCTTTCTCAGCGCGAGCCCCGAGGAGCGCGCCGCCCGGCGCGCGCAGGAGCTCGGCGCCGACCCCGCGGTCGTGCTCGCCGACCAGACCCTGCGCGACGAGCAGGATCGCCGTCGCGAGCACTCGCCGCTGCGCGCGGCCGCCGACGCCGTCGCCCTCGACACGACCGGTCGCTCGGTCGACGAGGTCGTCGACGAGGTCGTCGCCCTGGCCCGCGAGGCCCGCAATGTACGCGCCTAAGGGCGAGGGCGCCCCCGGCGCGCTCTCCGGGGACGGCGACGAGCGCCCGGACGGCTCCATCGGTCGCCTCCCGCGGGTCGCGCTCGTCGGCTACCCGAACGTCGGCAAGTCGACGCTCGTCAACCGGCTGGCCGGCGGCCGCGAGGCGGTCGTGCACGAGGAATCCGGCGTGACCCGCGACCGCAAGGAGATCGAGGCCGAGTGGAACGGCCGCGCCTTCCTGCTCGTGGACACCGGCGGCATCGACTTGAGCGACGAGGACGACCTCGCCCGTGCCGTGGCGCGCCAGTCCCGCGCGGCGCTCGCCGAGGCCGACGTCGCCGTCCTCGTCGTCGACGCCCGCGCCGGCCTGCGTCCCGGCGACGAGGACCTGGCGGTCGAGCTGCGCCGCGCGGCGAGCGCGGGCACGCCAGTGCTCGTGGCCGCGAACAAGGTCGATGACGCGCGCGCGATCCCCGCGGCGGCCGAGTTCCACGCCCTCGGCCTCGGCGAGCCGATCCCCGTCTCGGCGACCCAAGGGCTCGGCACGGGCGACCTGCTCGATCGCGCGGTCGAGCTGCTCGCTCGGGTGGCGCCCGAGGGCGAGGCGGCGGGCGACAGACGCGCCGATGAGGTGCGCGTCGCCGTGATCGGGCGTCCGAACGTTGGCAAGTCGTCGCTCGTCAACGCCTTTCTCGGGGACGAGCGGACGATCGTCTCCGACCGCGCCGGCACCACGCGCGACGCGATCGACACGCGCCTCGAGCTCGAGGGGCGCCCGCTCACCCTCGTCGACACCGCCGGCCTGCGGCGGCGGACCAAGGTGGCGGGCACGGTCGACTTCTACGCGCAGCTGCGCTCGGAGCGCGCGGCCGAGCGCGCCGACGTGGCGCTTGTGGTCTGCGCCGCGCGCGACGGGGTCACGAGCGAAGACCTGCGCGTCGCCGAGCTCGCGATGCGATCGGGCTGCGCGACGCTCGTCGCGCTCAACAAGTGGGACCTGGTGAGCACGGGGGAGGAGGCTCTCGACGACGCCCGGGCGCGGGTCTCGGCGCGCCTGCGCCTGCGCCCGCGCGTGCTCACGGCCTCGGCGCTCAACGGCCGGAACGTGCGGCGCCTGTTGCTCGACGCGGCCGCGCTCGCCGACCGCGCGAGCGAGCGCCTGTCGACCCCCGCGCTCAACCGCTTTCTCGCCGATCTGCAGGCCGTGCGTCAGCCGCCGAACGTCCGCGGGCGCCGGCTGCGGATGCTCTACATGGCCCAGTACGACGTCCGCCCGCCGCGCTTCGCGGTACAGGTCTCCGACCGCTCGCGGGTCACGCGCGACTACACCTACTTCCTCGAGAACCGCCTGCGCGAGCGTTTCCGGCTCGAGGGCGTGCCGCTCGTGATCGACTTTCGCGAGCGCGGCGGCGGGCGCCGCGAGAGCGGTCGCTCCGGGCGTCGGCGCCCGCAGGCGGCGCCGGGTCGATAGGATCCCCTGCCGAACGCGCCTCGCGAGACCCACGCGGCCGGCCGCGCCGCGCACCCGAGCAAGGAGCCCAGAGCCCCCTCCGCATGAGCCCAGAGAGCGACAACGAGTACCTGTTCACCTCCGAGTCCGTCACGGAGGGCCATCCGGACAAGATGGCCGACCAGATCTCCGACGGCGTGCTCGACGCCGTGATGGCCGAGGACCCGGAGGGCCGCGTCGCCTGCGAGACGCTCGTCAACACGGGGCTCGTCGTCATCTCGGGCGAGATCTCGACGAAGGCTGGGCTCGACTTCCAGAAGATCGCGCGCGAGACCGTGCGCGAGATCGGCTACAGCGATCCCGACTACGGCTTCGACTGCGACGCGTGCGCGGTCATCGTCGCGGTCGACAAGCAGTCGCCCGACATCGCCCAGGGCGTGGACGACGCCTACGAGCACCGCGAGGAGGGCGACGACGACGAGCTCGACATCGCAGGCGCCGGCGATCAGGGGATGATGTTCGGCTACGCCACCCGCGAGACGTCGGAGCTCATGCCGATGCCGATCGCGCTCGCCCACCGGCTCGCCCAGCGGCTCACCGACGTGCGCAAGGACGGCACGCTCGACTACCTGCGCCCCGACGGCAAGAC
>DAIOHA010000068.1:0-7045 GCA_036744955.1 Thermoleophilaceae bacterium
AGGATGCGAATCGCCCCGCCCTCCTGGTCGGCGGCGGTCAGCGCCTCGCCGCCCGCGGCGCGTTGGAGTCGGCGCGTGAGCGCCTGCAGCTGGCGCTGCGAGGAGGCGTTCTCGCGAAAGATCACGACGCCA
Organism: Thermoleophilaceae bacterium; assembly: GCA_036744955.1. GTDB lineage: Bacteria > Actinomycetota > Thermoleophilia > Solirubrobacterales > Thermoleophilaceae > JACCUC01. Next base: position 133 of record DAIOHA010000068.1, read on the forward strand.
GCGGCGCGGCGCTCGCGCAGGACGTCGAGCACGTACCGCGGAGCGCTCGTGCCGCGGAACGAGAGCATGAGCGTCTGGCCCACGCGCTGCTCGAGCGATAACGCGTCGACCCGTCGCGCCTGCGCCCTCTCGCGCGCGTCGCCGGGCTGCGCCGCATCTCTCCCTCCCCCCGCGCCGACCGCCGCGCCGACGATGGCGGCGGCGGCTCCGACCGCGGCGAGCGAGACGAGCGCCGCGCGGCGGCGGCGCCGGGCCTTATCGCGAGCCGGCGGGCCACCCGTGGGCGGCCGGGCGAACGAGGACGAGGCGGTCGGGGCGGACACGAAGGGGTGCGCAGACTAGGCGACCGGGCGGCGCCGGCGCGCCCCTGTTCTCTCCTCTTCCCTACGCTCGCGGTGCATGGCCTCGCGCATCCGCGCCGTCCTGCTCGACTTCGGCGACACGCTCTCCGACCAGGCGACCGAGAGGCGCGACGAGGCGGGCACGCTCGTGGGCGTGGAGCTCATCGACGGCGCTCGCGAGCTCGTCGGCGCGCTGCGGGAACGCGGCGTGCCGGTGGCGCTCGTGGCCGACGGCGAGGTCCGCGACGCGCGGGGCGCCCTCGCCCAGCACGGGCTCGGCGAGCTCTTCGACGCGGTCGTCATCTCCGAGGCCGTCGGCGCCCGGAAGCCGGACCCGAGGATGTTCCTACGCGCGCTCGAGGAGCTCGGCCTGGGCGACGCCGACATCGCGCACACGGTGATGGTCGGCAACCGCCTCGAGCGAGACATCCGCGGCGCCCGCGAGCTCGGGATGGTCGCGATCTGGATCGACTGGTCGCCGCGCTATGACAAGCGTCCGCGCGAGGCGGCGGCGGTGCCCGACGCGCGCATCGAGCACCCGCTCGAGCTGCTGCCCGTGCTCGACCGGCTCGAGGCGGCCCCGGGCTGAGCGCGGAGGCGCGTTTGCCGGACCCGGGCCCGGGGAGGCTCGCGGTAGGCGCGGAGCGTCCGCCCCCGTGCCCTTCCCGAAGAGGAGACGAGTAACCGATGGCAGAGGCAGAGGACACCGCGCTCGCGGCGCGGTCGGGCAGCTTCGCGATCGGCGGCGACCTCGAGGTCAACCGCCTCGGCTTCGGGGCGATGCAGCTGACCGGGCGGGGCGTCTGGGGCGAGCCCGACAATCCAGAGGAGTGCCGTCGGGTGCTCCGGCGCGCGGTCGAGCTCGGGGTCACCCTGATCGACACCGCCGACTCGTACGGGCCCGAGGTCTCCGAGCGCCTGATCGCCGAGGCGCTCCACCCCTACCCAGACGGCCTCGTGATCGCCACGAAGGCGGGGCTCGAGCGTTCTGGTCCCGGGCGGTGGCACCCGAACGGGCGCCCCGAGCACCTGCGGGCGGCGTGCGAGGGGAGCCTGCGCCGGCTGCGGCTCGAGCGCCTAGACCTCTACCAGCTTCACCGCATCGACCGAAACGTCCCGGTCGAGGACTCGCTCGGCACGCTGCTCGAGCTCCGCGACGAAGGCAAGATCCGCCACATCGGGCTGTCGGAGGTGACGGTCGACCAGCTCGACCGGGCGCGCGAGATCGCTCCGATCGCCTCGGTTCAAAACCGCTTCAATGCGGCGGACCGCGCCGCGGAGGATGTGCTCGAGGCGTGCGAGCGCGACGGGCTCGGGTTCATTCCCTGGTTTCCGCTCGAGACCGGCGGCCTGGCCGAGCCCGGCGGACTGCTCGCAGAGGCGGCCGAGCGACGCGGCGCCACGGCCGCCCAACTCGCGCTCGCGTGGCTTCTGCACCCGCTCCCCGGGCATGCTGCCCATCCCCGGCACGTCGAAGGTCGAGCACCTCGAGGAGAACATGGCGGCGGCGGAGATCGAGCTCTCCGGGGACGAGGCGCGCGAGATCGAGGACGCGGTGGGCTAGGCCACGCGGATCGGGTCAGGTTCCCGACGCCGCGCCCGCGGGTAGCCCCCACGGCGACGCGAACCGAGGAGGCGGCATGGCCGAGGATGGTCTCGAAGACTCGGGACGCTCGTGCCCGCGCCGCAGCGAGCTCAGACGCTCGCTGAGCGCTCGAGCCGGTCGGCTAGTCGGTTCATGCCGAGCTCGCGCGCCGCCCGGGCGCCACCCGCGAAGTCGGTCCGGCGGTCGGACGGGAGCTCGACCTCGACGTCGCGCAGCGTGGCGACCTCCTTGTACGCCGGCAGCTCCTCGCGCCCGTCGAGCAAAGCGGTGCGCACGCGCGCGCCGCTCTCGCCGAGGGCGGCGTCGAGCGCCGCCTCGAGCGAGCCGTGACGGGCGAGCAGCAAGGCCGCGGTCTTCTCGCCGATGCCCTTCGCCCCGGGAATGCCGTCGGAGGGATCGCCGCGCAGCGCGATGAAGTCGGGCACGAGCGCCGGAGGCACGCCGTAGCGGCGCTCGACCTCCGCCGCGTCGACGACCTCGGCGCCCTCGCGACCGGTGCGCACGTAGAGCACGGCGACGCCGTCGGAGGCGCACTGATAGAGGTCGCGGTCGCCGGTCATGATGAGCGCGCGCCCGCCGGCTGCCGCTTCCCGGCGCGCGTAGGCTCCGAGCAGATCGTCGGCCTCGAGCGACTCGTGCGCCGCGACGGTCCAGCCGAGTGCCTCGAGGAACGCGGGCGCCGCCGCGAACTGCGCCGACAGCGTCTCGGGCACCTCGGGACGGTGGGCGTGGTAGTCGGAGAAGAGCTCGACGCGGTAGTGCGCCGCCTCCTGCCCGAAGCACACGACCACCGCCCGCGGCCCGTGCGCCTCGACCTCGCGCAGGACGAGGTTCGCGATCCCCAGGAGCGCGTTGACCGGTTGACCGTCGGTGCCCTCGATCGAGTCGGGGAGCGCGAAGAAGGCGCGAAAGAGCATCGAGTCGCCGTCGACGAGCAGGAGCGGCGCGGGCACCCCCCAACCGTAGTCCGCCCCGGGGGCTAGCTTGAGGCGGTGGCCGATTGCTGCTTCGCGCACCTCGATCTCGACGCGTTCTACGTGAGCGTCGAGCTCGGCCGGCGGCCCGAGCTGCGCGGCCTGCCCGTCGTCGTGGCCGGGAGCGGCCCCCGGGCGGTGGTGACGACGGCGAGCTACGAGGCGCGCCGCTTCGGGATCGGCTCGGCGACTCCGGCGGCGCGGGCGCGGCGCCTGTGCCCCGAGGCCGTTTTCGTCGAGCCCGACTTTGCCGCCTACCGCGCTCGCTCGCGCGAGGTCATGGCGGTCCTGCGCGAGCACGTCGAGCGCTTGGAGGTCGTCGGCCTGGACGAGGCCTACCTCGACCTGACTGAGCTCGAGCGCCCCGAGACCGCCGCGCGCCGTGTCGTGGCCGAGGTACGCGAGCGCACTGGGCTCGGCTGCTCGGTCGGCATCGGCCCGAGCAAGCTCGTGGCCAAGGTCGCCTCCGACGCCGACAAGCCCGACGGCTTCGTGCGCCTGTCGGCGGCGGAGGCGCGAGCGCGCTTCGCGGAGCAGCCCCCGGGCCTGCTGCCGGGCATCGGCCCGAAGACCGCCGCGCGGCTCGCCGAGCGCGGGATCGCCACGCTCGGGGCGCTCGCCGCCACCTCCGAGGACGACCTCGCCGCGCGGTTCGGGCCCCGGCTCGGTCGCCACCTCGCGCGCCTCGCCCGCTTCGAGGACGAGCGCCCGCTCGAGCCCGCGCGCGAGCCCAAGTCGGAGTCGCGCGAGACGACCTTTCCGGTCGACCTCCGCGGCGTCGACGCCCTGCTCGAGCCGCTCGAGCGGCTGGCGCGCGAGCTGTGCGAGCGCCTCGTGCGCCAGGCGCGCTCCGGCCGCACCGTCGGCATCAAGGTCCGCCTCGACGACTTCTCGACCCACACCCGCGCCGTAACGCTCGCCGAGGCGACGAACGACCCCGCTCGCGTCGGAGGGGTGGCCGCCGAGCTCCTGCGGCGCTTCGACCCGCCGCGGCCGGTGCGCCTGCTCGGCGTCCGCGTCGCCGGCCTCGAGACCGGCGCCGACCCCGCCCGCAGCCGCGGCGACCAGCTCGAGCTCGCGCTGTAGCATCGCGCCGGATGGGCGAGGTGCGCACCGAGAGACGCGGGCGGGTTCTCGTCGCGACCCTCGATAACCCACCGCACGGGCTTATGGACGCAGGCGTAGTCGACGCGCTCGAGGCGCTCGTCGCCCAGGCCGAGAGCGACCCGAGCGTAGGGGCGGTCGTGCTCACCGGGGCGCACCCCGAGCGCTTTGTCGCCCACTACGACGTCTCCGAGCTGCTCGAGGGCGCGCGCACGTCCCCAACCGTGGGCCGGCGCACGGCGTCGGCCTCGCTCCGCGCCGTCGGCGCGCTGCGCCGCGTGCCCACGGCGGAGGGCGCGCTCGCCGGAACGCCCGCGGCCGGACTCGTGGCGCTCGAGCGCTTTCACGAGGTCCTCAGCGGCATGGGACGCAGCGGCGCCGTCTTCGTCGCCGCGATCAACGGCTCGGCGATGGGTGGCGGCTGCGAGCTGAGCCTCGCGTGCGACTTTCGCCTAATGGCCGACGGGGACTACGGGATCGGGCAGCCCGAGATCCTGTTCGCCTTCCCGCCCGGCGGCGGGGGGACGCAGCGCCTCGCGCGCCTGCTCGGCACGGCAAGAGCGCTGCGCCTCGTGCTCGACGGGGGCCCGCTCACGCCCGCCGAGGCCGCCGAGCTCGGGCTCGTCGACGAGGTGGTGCCCCCGGGCGAGCTGCTCGACCGCGCCGTCGCGCTCGGTGAGCACCTGGGCTCGCGCCCCAAGGGAGCGGTGGGCGCGGCCAAGCGCGCGGTCTACGAGGGCGGCTCCCTGCCGCTGGGCGACGGCCTGCGGCTCGAGCGCGCCGAGTTCCTCGCCGCGCTCGGGACGCGCGAGGCCGAGGACGCCATGGCCGCCTACGTCGCCGAGCTCGAGGCCACCGGAGAGCTGCCCGGCTACGACCGCGAGCGCACCGAGCGCGCGCTCGCCGAGGGGCGCTTCGGGTAAGGGCCCCACGGCGGCGCGCCGCCGTGCGCGCAGCGAGGTAGGGTGCCGCCCGCGGCGGCGGGCTCGGCCGGAGCTCGCCTACGCGGGCACTCGTGAGCGACACCGGCCAGGAGGTGCGAGCGATGGCGCAGGAGGGCGAGCGCGAGCGCTCCGACCCCCGAACCGGGTCGGGGGCCTCGGACCGTGGCGAGACGCTCCTCTTAACGGGCTTTCCGGGCTTCATCGGCGGCCGCCTCGTCGGCAGGCTGCTCGACACCCGACCCGAGGCGCGCATCGTCGCGCTCGTCGAGGAAAGCGCCGTCGACGCCGCGCACGAGTCCGCGCGCGAGCTCGACCCGGAGCGCATAGAGATCCTCCCCGGCGACATCACCGACCGACGCCTCGGCTTCGACGCGGACACGCTCGAGCGGCTGGCCGCTACGGTCACCACCGTCTTTCACCTAGCTGCGGTGTACGACCTCGCCGTCCCCTTCGACACCGCGCTTGAGGTCAACGTGGAGGGCACGGGGAACGTGCTCGAGTTCTGCGCCCGCGCCGAGCGGCTCGAGCGCCTCAACTACGTGAGCACCGCCTACGTCGCCGGCACGCGCGAGGGCAAAGTCTACGAGCACGAGCTGTCGCTCGGCCAGGGCTTCAAGAACCACTACGAATCGACGAAGTTCCAAGCCGAGGTCTGGGTCCACGACGTAATGGACGTGATCCCCACCACGATCTACCGCCCGGCGATCGTCGTCGGCGACTCGCGCACGGGCGAGACCGCGAAGTTCGACGGCCCCTACTACCTGCTGCGCATGATCTCCCAGCTCTCCGGGCGGCGCATGCCCCTGCCCCAGATGGGCACCGAGGCGCCGTTCAACGTGGTTCCTGTAGACCTCGTCGTCGAGGGCATCGCTCGCGTCTCGCTCGACGCCGACGCGATCGGGGAGACGCTGCACCTCGTCGACCCCGACCCGCTCAGCTCACGCGACCTCGTCGAGGCGCTCGCCACGGAGTACGCCGGCCGCACGCCAAAGCTGCGCGTGCCGCCCTCGGCCGCGGACCCGTCGCTGCGGTTCGCGGCCATGCGCCGGGCATTCGGCGGGATCCCGCGCGAATCGCTCGTCTACCTAACACACGAGGTCCACTTCAGCACCCGCCGTGCCGAGGAGCTGCTCGACCGCCACGGCATCGCGTGTCCGCCCTTCCGCGAGTACATGCCGGCGATCGTGCGCTTCTTCCGCGAGCACGAGGACGATCCCGCTTACGCATAGGCCTCAGCGCTCGGCCAGCGGGCCGGGCGCGATTCAAGCGGTGTCTCCGGGCCGACGATGAAGAAGGCATGAGCAGCGCCGAGCACCTGGAGGCGGGGCGCGCGGGCGCCGGGGCGGCCGATGGCCACGTCGCTTGCTCGATGACGAGCACACGGCTGCGCCGCCTGCGCCACACCCACGGCCCGGGCGCGCTCGACAGCATCCTCGAGCTGGCCGGCGGCGTCCGCTCGCCCGACGAGCTCGAGGACGTCGGCAAACGACAACTTACGGAGCTGCTCGGTCATCGCGCCTTCCACGAGGCGCTGGCCGAGGCGGTCGACGATGAGAGCCGTGACCCGGTGACGCTCGCGCTCATCGACATCGACGACTTCAAGCAGAGCAACGACGACCACGGGGGGCATCCGGTTGGCGACGAGGCCCTCAAGAGCGTGGCGAACGCGCTCCGGGCGACCGTCCGCGACCCCGACCGCCTGTTCCGCATCGGCGGCGAGGGGGTTGCCCTCCTGTTGCCGGGCCTCAGCGCGGGCGACGCCGTGGCGGTCGCCGAGCGGGTGCGGCAGCCGTGTCGGAGTGCCCGTTCCGGCTTCCGCTGCGCGTCTCGGTCGGGATCGCCTCGCACCCCGACGACGCGCGCGATCGCCGCCGGCTCCTCGAGCTCGCCGAGGAGGCGCTGTACTCGGCCAAGCGCGCCGGCAAGAATCAGACGCACCTGGCG
>DAIOHA010000069.1:0-6907 GCA_036744955.1 Thermoleophilaceae bacterium
GCCGAGCGGCTCGAGCAAGAGCTCAAGCGCTAGCCCCCGGAGAGAGGTTTCGAGCCGCATGGACGTCCTCGTACTGATCGACAAGCTCGACGATGCCATTCACAACGGAAAGCCCGTCCCCCTGACCGACCAGGTCCGCGTCGAGCGCGAGGAGATCTACGACATCCTCGACCAGATGCGCGCCACCGTGCCCGAGGAGATCAAGCAGGCGCGCTGGATCGTCAAGGAGCGCCAGGAGATGCTGGCCGAGGCCAAGCGCGAGGCCGAGCGCATCATCCGCGAGGCCCGCGACCAGCAGGAGCGCCTGATCAACCAGCAGGAGGTCGTCCGCCTCGCCGAGCGTCAGGCCGAGGACATCGTCGAGGAGGCGCGCACGCGCGAGCGCGAGATCCGCCTCGGCGCCGAGGACTACGCCGACGACATCCTCAACACGCTCGAGGTCAACCTCCAGAAGTTCACGCAGGCCGTCCAGCGCGGCCGCGAGCGGCTCGCGGGGCGGGAAGAGGCCGAGGTCAGCTAGGGCGACGGGCCCGAACCGGGCCGCCGCTGCAGTCTTGCGCTAGGGGTCCCGGACGCCGGGCCCTCGCGGCTAACCTCGAGAAGGTGGCGACCGTGACCGATCAGCTCGATCTCGGACGGCTCGCGCTGAGCCCGGGGGAGGGGCGCCGGCTCGATGTCGACACGCGCGTCGGCTCGCTCACCCTCGGCGGCCAGCGCTACTCGCCGCGCGCCTCGGTGCCCGTCCGCATCGACGTCTCGCGCACGACGTCCGGCTACTCGCTCCGCCTGCGCGCCAGCATTCCGCTCGAGGGACCGTGCATGCGCTGCCTCGAGGCGGCCGGCCGCGAGTTCGCGATCGACGCGCGCGAGGTCGACCAGCCGGGCGGTGGCGAGGACCTCAGCTCGCCGTACCTCGAGGGCGACGAGCTTGACCTCGCGGCCTGGGCGCGCGATGCGCTCGCGCTCGCGCTGCCGACCCAGATCGTGTGCGACGAGGAGTGCCGCGGGCTGTGTCCGGTATGCGGCGAGAACCTCAACGCGGCCGAGAGCGAGCACGGCCACGAGCCGGCACCCGACCCGCGCTGGGCGGTCCTGCGCGAGCTCCGACTCGAGTAGGCAGGGCGGGCGCGGCGCTAGACTGCCGCGCCGACATGGCCGTCCCGAAGCAGAAGCAGTCGCACGCGCGCACGAACAAGCGGCGCTCGCAGCACCGCGTGCGCCCATCGGGGCGACGCGCCTGCCCGCAATGCGGGGAGCCGCGCCTGCCCCACCGCGTGTGCGGAGTGTGCGGCACCTACGCCGGGCGCGAGGTAATCGCGTCCGAGCAACCCGCCGCGGCCGAGTAGCCCGGCGTAGCCGCCGCCGGCTCGTGATCGCGGTCGACGCGAACGGCGCCGACGGCGGCGTGCGCCTCGTGGTCGAGGGCGTGCGCCGCGCGGGGTCGCCCGCCCTGCTGTTCGGGCCGGCGGCGGGGATCGCCTACCCGCCCGGCGAGGTTGTCGACGCGCCGCTCGCGATCGGCGGCGACGAGGAGCCCGCGCGCGCCGTGCGCGCGCTGCCCGACGCCTCGATCGTGCAGGCCGCGCGCGCGGTCGGCGACGGCCGCGCGGAGGCGCTCGTCTCGGCGGGCGCCACGGGCGCGGCGCTCGCTGCCTCGCTCTTTCACGTGCGTCGTACGCGCGGCGTCTCGCGCCCGGCGATCGCAGCGCTGCTGCCCGTGCCCGGGCGGCCGACGCTGCTGCTCGACGCGGGCGCGAACGTCGAGGTGAGGCCGGAGCACCTTGTCCAGTTCGCGCTCATGGGGGCGGCGTTCATGCGCGCGGTCCACGGCGTCGAGCGGCCGCGTGTGGCGCTCCTCTCGGTGGGCGAGGAGGAGCTGAAGGGAACGCCCGAGGTTGTCGACGCCCACGTCCGGCTCGCCGAGCTCGAACCCGGCGATGCGCTCGATTTCGCGGGCAACGTCGAGGGCCACGAGGTCCCAGCAGGCACCGTCGACGTCGTCGTGTGCGACGGCTTCACCGGCAACGTCGCCCTCAAGGTCATGGAGGGCACGGCGAAGACGGTCGTTGGCGCGGTCCGGGGCGCGATGCGCTCCTCGACGCTCGCCTCGGTCGGGGGGCTGCTCGCACGCGGGCGGCTCGGCGGCCTGCGCCGCGAGCTCGACCCGAACGCCATCGGCGGCGCCGTCCTGCTCGGCTTGCGCCGGCCGGTGGTGATCGCGCACGGTGGGTCGAGCGAGGACGGGATCGCCAACGCCGTCCGTCTCGCCCGCCGCGCGGTGGACGAGAGCATGGTCGAGCGGACCGCCGACGCCCTCGCCGCCGCCGGGGCGCTGCGGTCCGGGAGCGTTGATAGCGTCGAATCATGACCCGCGGGGAGGTTCTCGAGCTCGTGCGGTCGCACCTCGCCTCGGAGCTCGAGGTCGAGCCCGACCACATCGAGGAGGGCACTAGGTTCAAGGAGGACCTCGACGCCGACTCGCTCGACCTCGTCACGCTCGTGATGGAGCTCGAGGACCGCTACGGCGTGCGCATCCCTGACGAGGAGGCGGCGCGAATCGCCACCGTCGGGCAGGCGCTCGACTACATCCTCGCCCACGCTCCCCAGGGCGCGCGCTGACGACGACCCTGCCCTAGCCCTGGACACGCTCAGGGACCTGCTCGACGAGTTGCCCGCCGACCTGGCCCGCCAGGCGGTCACGCACGCCTCGTGGGTCGAGCGCCGCAGCGACTCGTGGGATCGCCTCGCCTTTCTGGGCGACGTCGTGCTCAGCCTCGCGGTCTCGACCGACATCTATCCGCGCTTCCCGCGGTTCGGCGCGGGGCGGCTGACCAAGCTGCGCGCCCAGGCCGTCAGCCGCGGCGCCTGCGCCGCCGTTGCGTACGACCTTGGGGTCCCCGAGCGCATACGGGCGGCCGCGCCGGCGGGTCAAGACGGCGGGCTCATCTCGAGCGACCGCATCCTCGCCTCGGTCTGCGAGGCGTTCATCGGCGCCGCGTACCTCGCGTTCGGATTCGACCGGGTGGCGCCCGCGGTCGTCGATGCCTTCTCCGCCCAGGTCGGCGCAGCGCTCGCCGCGCCGGTGGACTTCAAGTCGGTGCTCCAGGAACGCCTCGCGCGTCGAGGCGAGACGGTGAGCTACCGCATCGAGTCGGAGGAGGGGCCGCCGCACGAGCGCAGCTTCGTAGCCGTCGCCGAGGTCGCCGGGGAGCCGCTCGGGCGAGGCGAGGGGCGGACAAAGAAGGCGGCGGAGCAGGGGGCGGCGCTCGAGGCCCTCGGCGGCCCCGAGGAGGCGGCCTCCGCTCACCCCCTCGCCGAGCCGGCCGCGTCGCCCGAGGAGACGAGGTAGGCCCGTGCACCTGCGTTCGCTCACGCTCAAGGGGTTCAAGTCGTTTCCCGACCGCACGCGGCTCGAGTTCGACGCCGGCGTGTCGGTGATCGTCGGGCCGAACGGCTCGGGCAAGTCGAACGTCGCCGAGGCCGTGCTGTGGGCGCTCGGCGAGCAGAGCCCGTCGGCGGTACGGGGCCAGACGATGCAGGACGTGATCTTCGCCGGCGGCCACGGCCTGACCTCTCGTTCGGCGGCGGAGGTCGAGGTCGTGCTCGACAACGGTGGCGCCGGCGGCGGTCGGGCGGACGGGGCTCGCCCAGGTGCCGCCGACCACACGGGCTCGGCGGCGACCGACGGCTTCTCCGAGCTCTCGATCGTGCGCCATCTCGATCGCTCGGGCGAGGGCGGCTACCGCCTCAACGGCGCGCGGTGCCGGCTCGTCGACGTCGCAGAGGTGCTGTCCGACACGGGGCTCGGACGCGAGATGCACTCGGTCGTGTCGCAGGGGCGCGTCGACGCGATCGTGCACTCGCGCCCGCGCGAGCGGCGGCTTCTCATCGAGGAGGCCGCCGGCCTCGGCAAGCATCGCCGCCGCCGGCGCCGGGCCGAGCTCAAGCTCGGGCACACGCGCGAGAACCTCGAGCGAGCGCTCGACGTCGAGCGCGAGGCGCGCTCGGGCTTGAGGCTGCTCAAGCGCCAAGCCGAGGCCGCCGAGCTGCACGCGCGCCTCGAGCGCCAGTCCCTCGAGGCGCGGCTCGAGCTCGTCGGCGACGACCTGCGCGCCGCCGAGGCCGAGCGGAGGGAGGCCGAGGAGGCCGCGGGCAGGGCGCGGGCGGTTCGCGACGAAGCGGATCGCCGCCTGTCGGAGGTCGCGCGCCGCCGCGAGGCGGCCGAGGCCGAGTTCGCCGCGCACGCTCGCGCACGCGAGGAGTTGTCCGAGCGGGCCCATGCCGCGCGGTCGGCCGAGGAGCGGATCGGCCTGCGCACCGAGCGCGCCCGCGAGACGGCGCGGGCGGCGGCCGCCGGCGCCGAGCGCCGACGCACGGAGTGGACTCGCCTCGAGCGCGAGGCCGAGGACGAGCGGACGGCGCGCGAGAGCGCAGGCGACGGCGCGCGGATCGACGCGCTCGAGGCCGAGCTCGCGGAGCTCGGCGCGCGGGCGCAGGAGCGGCGGGCAGCCGAGCTCGTGGGGCTCGAGCAGGAGCTGAGCGCGGCTCGGACCGCGCGCGACGAGGCCGAGGCGGACGTCGGTCGGCGACGCGAGCGGCTAGCTGAGCTCGACGCGGCGGCCGACGCTGCGCGCGCGGCTCGCCGCGAGGCCGAGCGAGCGGTCGAGTCGGCGCGCGTGCACGCGGCGTCTGCGGGGGCGGAGCTCGCATCGGCCAACGCCTACCTGCGGGCCGCCGGCGGCTCGCCCGGGGCGCCGGGGCGCTCTCTCGCCGAGGGGCTCGAGGTCGAGCCGGGCCTCGAGCTCGCGCTCGCGGCGGCACTGGGTGCGCGCCTGCGCGCGACCGTCGTCGACGATCTGGCTACCGGCGAGGCCGCGCTCGGACGTCTAGGACGCGACGGGGGCCGCGTGCTCGTAGCCGGGGGGGCGGGGGTGAGCGGCGGCTCGACGGACGAGTCGCACCGGGCCATGCCGCCTGCGCCCGGCGCTCGGCGCCTGCTCGACGAAGTGCGCCCGATCCCCGAGTGGATGTCGCTCGCCGAGCGCCTCCTTCGCGACGCCTGGGTCGTCGACCGTCTCGCCGACGTCGACGCGTCGTTCATCGGCATCGCCGTCACCCGAGGCGGGCGGGTGCTCGACCCACGCTCGGGCGAGCTGCGGCAGGCGCCCGCCGGCGGCGACGAGCGCCTGCTCAAGGAGCGGCGCCGTCGCGAGGATCTCGTCGCCGCCTCGGAGGCGGCCGCCTCCGCCGAGGAGGAGGCGAGGACGGCGGTCGAGCGCTGTCGCGAGCGGGTGACTGCCGCCGACCGCGAGCGCGACGGCGCGGAGTCGGCGCTGCGCGAGACGGCGCGCGCCGTCGACGCGGCCATCGAGGCGGCGCGCCGCCTCGAGGAGCGCGCGCGGCGCCGGCGTGAGAGCGACGACGAGGATCCCGATGCCGGTCGCCGGGCGGCCCTCGAGGCCGAGCTGCGCGCCGAGCGCCGCCTCGCCGAGCGGCTCGAGCGAGAGCGCGCGGAGCGCAGCCGCCGCGTCGAGCGGCTCGCCTCGCGCATCGCCCGCGACGAGGCGCTCGCCGCGGCCGCCGAGCGGGCAACCGCGGCCCTAGCCCGTGGGGCTGAGGCCGTAGGGAGCCGGCGCTCGGCGTTCGCCGCCGAGCTGGAGGCCGGCGCCGAACTGGGCGAGCGCACGGCCGCCGAGCTCCGTGCCTGCGCCGCAGAGGAGAACGAGCTCCAGGCGCGGCTGCGCGCGGCGGGCGAGGAGGTCACGCTCGCCGAGGTGCGCGCGGAGCGGGCGCGCGACCGCGCGCGCGAGCGCGCCGGGGAGCGAACCGAGATCGCGCGGCGGCTCGGCGGTCCCGAGGGAACAGAGCCGGCGAGCGAACCCGAGCCGCTCAACGCGGAGCGTCGTGCGGAGCTCGAGGGCCGCCTCGAGCGCCTGGGGAGGCGGCGCGAGCAGCTCGGTCCGGTCAACCCGCTTGCGGGCGGGGCCTATGCCGACGCGCTTGCGCACGTCGAGGAGCTCGAGGCTCAACGGGGAGACCTCGAGCGCGCCCTCGCCGAGCTCGAGTCGCTCATCCGCGATATCGATCGCCGGATCCGCGAGAGCTTCGAGGAGACCTTCGCGGCGGCGGCTCGCAACTTCGAGGAGGTGGTTGCGCACCTCTTCCCGGGCGGCCGCGGGCGACTTCGGCTCGTGCGACCCGAGGGATTGGGGCCGGAGGGCGTCGTCGAGGGCGACGTTGCGACAGACGACGCGGCGGCCGAGAAGGGGGAGCCTGCAGAGGCCGAGGACGCCGCAAGCGCGGGCGAGGAGCCCGGCGTCGAGGTCGAGGTGACGCCGGCCGGCAAGGCGACGCGCCGGCTGTCCTTGCTCTCGGGCGGCGAGAAGTCGCTCGTCGCGCTCGCCTTCCTGTTCGCCGTCTTTCTCGCCCGCCCGTGCCCGTTCTACATCCTCGACGAGGTCGAGGCGGCGCTCGACGACCTCAACGTCGACCGCTTCCTCGAGCTGCTGCGGCGCTACTCCGACCGCGCGCAGTTCATCGTGGTCACCCACCAAAAGCGGACGATGGACGCCGCCGATCGCGTGTACGGAGTGAGCATGGGGCGTGACGGCGTCTCGAAGGTCGTCTCACGCCGACTGCCCGGGCGTCCGGGCGACGGCGACTCGAGCGACGCCGAGCCGCTCGCCGACTCGCGCGGCGACGCGCCCGGAGCGGCTACCCCGGGCGACGAGAGTGCGCCCGCCGGCGCGGCCGCCGAAGCCGCCTGATGGCCCGCACCTGGGGCGAGCTCTTCGTCGTCGACGACGGCGGGTCCGACGGCGGCGCGACGACGGCCGAGGCGGCCCCTGCGGATGACCGCGGCGGGGGCCTGTTCCGCCGCCTGCGCGACAACCTGCGCAAGAGCCGC
>DAIOHA010000070.1:0-6857 GCA_036744955.1 Thermoleophilaceae bacterium
CCGACCCCGAACATCCAGCGCCTCGCCGACCAGGGGATCCTCTTCCGCAAGGCGTTCTGCGCCGCGCCGACGTGCTCGGCGAGCCGGGCCTGCCTGCTCACCGGCCAGTGGGGCCACTCGAATGGGATGCTCGGCCTCGCCCACCGCGGGTGGTCGCTGAACGACTACACCGAGCACATCGTTCACACGCTGCGTGAGCGCGAGTACCGCTCGGCCCTCATCGGGGAGCAGCACATCTCGAAGAAGCCGGACGTGATCGGCTACGACGAGGTCATCAAGATCGACACCTATCACGCCGATCAGGTTGCGCCGGCCGCAGACGAGATCATGCGCACGTCGCTCGAGGAGCCGTTCTTCCTATCCGTCGGCTTCTTCGAGACCCACCGCGAGTTCCTGGGACCAAGCTCCGTGCGCGACGCGCTGTACGCGCTTCCACCCTCGAACCTGCCGGACGCGCCCGAGACGCGCCGCGACATGGCGGCCTTCCGTGCGAGCGCGCGCTCGCTCGACCAGGGCGTCGGCGAGGTCCTCGGCTCGATCGAGGCGCTCGGGCTGAGCGAGCGCACACTCATCGTCTTCACCACCGATCACGGCATCCCCTTCCCGGGCGCCAAGGCGACGCTGTACGACCGTGGCCTGGGCGTCATGCTCATCATGCGCGGCCCGGGCGGCTTCAGCGGCGGGCACGTCAAGGACGCGCTCGTATCGCACATCGACGTGTACCCGACCCTGTGCGAGCTCGTCGGCATCGGCCCGCCCGACTTCCTTCAGGGAACGTCGCTCATGCCGCTCGTGCGCGGCGAGGCCGACGAGGTGAACGAGGCCATCTACGCCGGCTCGACCTGGCACGCCGCGTACGAGCCGCAGCGCGCCGTGCGGACCGAGCGGTGGAAGTACCTTCGCCGCTTCGACGACCGCGAGCGGCCCGTGCTGCCCAACACCGACGACAGCCCGAGCAAGGACTACCTGCTCCGCCACGGCTGGGGCGAGCGCTGCATCCCGCCGGAGCAGCTCTACGACCTCGCCTTCGACCCGGGCGAGGCCGCCAACCTCGTCGAGGACGAGACGGCGCGGCCTGTCCTCGACGACATGCGGGCGCGGCTCGAGCGCTGGATGCGCGAGACCGACGACCCGCTGCTCGACGGGCCGGTCGAGCCGCCCTCGGGCGTGGAGGTCAGCGACCCGGACGCCCGCTCGGCGGCCGAGCCGACGATCAAGATCTCCTGATCGGGGCGGCGCGGCTTGCGCCCGCCCGCCCGAGTGCGGCGCGGCGCTAGTTCAACCGCTCCACGATCATCGCCATGCCCTGACCGCCGGCGACGCACATCGTCTCGAGGCCGATCTGCCCATCCTCGGACTCGAGCCCGTTGAGCAGCGTGGTCATGATCCGCGCGCCGGTCATCCCGAACGGATGGCCGAGGGCGATCGCGCCCCCGTGCGGATTGAGCTTGTCCATGTCGATGCCGACCTCGTCGGCGATCGGGATCACCTGGGCGGCGAAGGCCTCGTTGAGCTCCACCGTGTCGACGTCGCCGATCGACATGCCTGCGCGCTTCAGCACGTTCTGGATCGCGCCGATCGGGGCTACGCCCATGATCTCGGGCTCGAGCCCGCTCGTCGCCGAGGCGACGATGCGCGCTCGCGGCTTCAGCCCGAGCTCGCGCGCGCGGTCCTCGCTCATGACGAGCACTGCGGCCGCGCCATCATTGAGCGGGCACGAGTTGCCGGCGGTGACCGTGCCGTTCTCGCGAAAGGCGGGCTTGAGGCTCTGGAGCTTCTCGTACGTCGAGTCGGCGCGCGGGCCGTCGTCCTTGTCGACCTGGGTGCCGTCGGGCAGCTCCACCGGCACGATCTCGCGGTCGAAGAAGCCCGAGTCGCGCGACTCGACCGCGCGCTCCTGCGAGCGCTGGGCGTAGCGATCCATGTCGTCTCGCTTCACGTCCCACTGCTCGGCGACGTTCTCCGCGGTCTGGCCCATCGCGATGTAGGCGTCGGGGCGCCCGTCGCCGCCGTCGAGCTTCTCGTTCTTGAAGTCAGGCCTCGGGATCTGTTCCTTCACGCCCTCGGGCGCGTTCGAGATGATCGCGCCCATGAGCTGGGGCAAACCGTCCTCGCTCCATGGGCCGACGTGCGAGACGTGCTCGATGCCGGCCGCGATGAAGGCGTCGCCCTCGCCGGCCTTGACCGCGTGCGCGGCGATGCGGATGGCCTGGAGGCTCGACGCGCAGTAGCGGTGCACAGTCGTGCCCGTGGTCGAGTTCGGAAGGCGCGAGAGCAGCCCGATGATGCGCCCGACGTTGAAGGACTGCTCGCCCTGGGGCAGGCCGCAGCCGCAGATCAGATCCTCGATCTCCTCAGGGCTGACCTCGGGGTTGCGCTCGAGCAGTGCGTCCACGACGTGCGCGCCCAGGTCGTCGGGGCGGACCTGGGTCAGCGAGCCCTTGAAGGCGCGCCCAATCGGGGTTCGGACGGCGTCGACGATCACGGCTTCGGGCATGGGTGTGGGCTCCTATTACGGGTCGCTCGTGCTGGGAGTGAGGGGCGCGGCGGGTGCCGGCGCAACATCCTAGGCCAGCCTCGCGTGCGCGACCGGCCGGGCCGGCGGGCGCGAGCGCTCGCCCCACGCGCGCGATCGGTCGGCGGGCCGAGCCGCCCGCGCTCAGGGGCGCAGCACGAGCTTGCGGTGAGGGGGGCCGGCCTGGCGCCGCCACGCCGTCTCGACCTCGGCGAGCGGCAGCTCCTCGCGCTCGACGGTCAGCCGTCCCGTAGCGGCGTGCTCGATCATGCGTCGCAGGGCATCGGCGCGCACCTCGGCCGGCGCGAGGAAGTTCGAGTACCCGAGGATCGACAACGCGCGCCCGCGCACGGTGGCCGAGGCGAGCGTCGCCTCGGCTCCGGCCGACTGCCCGAGCTGGACCATCCGAGCGCCCGTGGCCGAGGCCTTAGCGGCGGCGACCGCCGGCTCGCCCCAGAGCGGGTCGAGGACGACGTCGAACCCCTCGCCCCCGACGCTCCCGCTGAGGGTCTCGGCGAGCTCGTCTCCGTCCCGCGGTGCGGACAGGTCGACCGTCGCGTCGGCGCCGAGCGCCCGAGCACGCTCGAGGCCCTCTGCGTCGCGGGCGGCCGCGACGATGCGCCCCGCGCCCAGCAGTTGCGCCGCCTGCACGGCGAGCTGGCCGACCGCGCCGCTCGCCCCGAGCACAAGCACGGTCTCGCCCTCCTGCAAGCACGCGCGCCACTCGAGCGGGAGCCAGGCCGCGAGGCCCGCCACGCCGAGGCAGGCGGCGAGCGCGTCGTCGACGCCCTCGGCCACCTCGATCGCCGCGGCGCGCTCGACCGCCACCCGCTCCGCGTAGCTCCCCGGCCCGCCGCGACCGCCGCCGGACTCGACGTACACGCGCGTTCCCGGCTCGAGGCCCTCGCCCGAGAGCACGCGCCCGAGACCCTCTACGCCCGGCACGTACGGCGTCTCCGGCGCTCCGCCGTAGAAGCCACCGCTAGCGATCGAGAGGTCGATCGGGTTGAGCGGCGCGGCGGCGACCTCCACGAGCAGCTCGCCGGGACGGGGCTCGGGCTCGTCGAGTTCCCGGACCACGGGCGGCTCGCCGAGCCGCTCGACGAGGGCGGCGCGCACGCCCCCGTCCTACCCGCTCAGTGCGCCGGCTCGCTCGCGCGGCGCCGCGAGCGCGACGGCGAACAGCCCCTCGTCGTCGCAGACGAACCGCTCGACCCCCATCCCCGCGTCGGCGAGCTCGCGCTCGAGGCCCGGACGGGTGAACTTCGAGCTGATCTCCGTGCGCAGCTCTTCGCCGCGGGCGAGCTCGAGCTCGGCGTGGTCGAGGGCCGCCAGGCGCACGCGCTGGGGGGTGCGCGCGCTCAGCCCGAGCTCCACGCGCTGCTCGCACGGATCGAGGCGCGCGAACGGCTCGAAGGCCGCCGGCTCGAAGTCGGCGCCGAGCTCGCGGTTCAGCACGAGCAGGGCGTTGGCGGTGAACTCGCGCGTGACGCCCTGCGGATCGTCGTAGGCAGCGAGCAGTCGAGCCTCGTCCTTGACCAGGTCCACCCCGAGCAGGAGGCGGTCCTCGGGGTGCAGGAGGGCGCGCAACCGAGCGAGCAGACCGGCACGACCCTCCGGGTCGAGGTTGCCGATCGTGCCGCCGAGGAAGGCGACGAGGCGCCGACCGTCCGGCGCGGGCAAGCCGTCGAGGTCGTGCACGAAGTCACCGACGAGGCCGTGCACCTCGAGCCCCGGCAGGAGCTCTGTCAGCTCCTCGGCCGAGCGCTCGACCACCGAGCGGTCGACGTCGAGCGGGAGGTAGCGGAGCAGGCGTCCCGTGCCCGCCATCGCGTACAGCAGCGCGCGCGTCTTCGAGGCCACGCCCGACCCGAGCTCGAGCAGCTCCTCGGCGCCCGCCGCCTCGACGAGCTCGGGCGCGTATCGGTTGAGGATCGCTCGCTCGCACCGGGTCGGGTAGTACTCGGGAAGCTCGGTGATGCGGTCGAAGAGCACTGAGCCGCGCTCGTCGTAGAGCAGCTTCGGCGGCAGCTCGCGCGGCCGCCGGGCCAGGCCGGCCCGCACCTCGTCCGCGAGCGAGGGCCCGGCCTCTGGATCGCCGAGCGTCTCGACGCGAACCGCCGCCGTGTCGAGCACGCTCGCCATGGCTAAGCGTCCCGGGCGAGGCGAAAGCCCGCGAAGATCTGCCGGCGCTCGGGCAGATCCCAATTGCGGAAGGTCGGACGCGCGATCGTTGGCCGCGTGGCGAAGGAGCCGCCGCGCAACACGCGCAGCCCCTTGCCGAAGAAGACCTCGGAGTACTCGCGGTAGGGAAAGGCGCGAAAGCCGGGGTAGCCGCCGAACTCGCTCGCCGTCCACTCCCACACGTCGCCCGTGAGGCCGAGCACGCCGCGCTCGGAGGCGCCGCCGGGGAGAGTGCCCGCCGGAAGCGGGCCTCCCGCGCGCAGGTCGATGTTGGCGCGATCCGCGGTCGGGGTCTCGTCTCCCCACGGGAACGCTCGCGCGCGCGCCGCGTGCGCGTCCCAGGTGGCGGCCCGCTCCCACTCGGTCTCCGTCGGCAGGCGCCGACCGTGCGCGCGGGCGAAGGCGTCGGCCTCGTGCCACGAGACGTGCGTGACGGGAAGGTCTGGGTCTAGTGCCTCGGTGCGGTCGAAGCGACGCTCGCGGCCGTCGTCGGTCCAGAAGAGCGGGCGCTGTACCCGCTCGCGCTCGAGCCAGGCCCAGCCCGCGGATGACCACCACTCGGGGCGCCGATAGCCGCCGGCCTCGACCCACTCGCGGTAGGCACCGTTGGTGACCGGGCAGCGGTCGAGCTCGAAGGCCCCGAGCTCGACCGCCCGCGCGGGTCGTTCGTTGTCGTAGGCGAAGGCCTCGCCGTCGACGCCCACGCGAGTCGGGCCCGCCGGTACGCGCACCGTGTCGCGCGCGACGGCGCTTGCCTCGCCTCGCGTCCCATGGCCGGCGAGGGCGACACCGAGCGGAGCGGGGAACTCGCCAACGGCGAGCTGCATCGCCTGCACCATCGTCTCGTTGTGCTGGTGCTCGTGCTGGAGGATCATGTGCCACACGAAGTCGCCGGCGGTGAGCGGGTCGTCGCCGGTCGAGCCGGTTCGCTCGATCGCCGCCAGGGTGCGCTCGAGCACATCCCAGCCGTAGGCGATCGCCTCCTCACACCTCAAGTACGGAAGGTCGCCGCGCCCCGATCGCGGCGTCTCCGTGGCGTCGTAGACCTCGAACAGGTCGGGTCGCAGCGGCTCGCCCCCGGGCAGCGCGCGCGCCGTCCACAGGTCGGCAAAGGCGGCGATGTGCCCGAGGTCCCACGCCAGCGGGCTCATGATGGGCGAGAACTGGCGGTCGATCTGCTCCAGCTCGAGCGGCGAGACGAGCGCGAGCGTGCGCCGGCGCGCCTCGACGAGCTGCGCCGCGAGCCGGTGCGCGGGCAGCGATTCGACCCCTCCGAGGGGCAGTGTCACGTCGTCGGCGAGGGGCACGGGCGGGGTCCCGAAGTTCTACACGCCCGCGGCGCTCGAGGCGAACGGCGCTAGCTCGCTCGCCCCTCGCCAAGGTGTAGATTCCCGGCCAGGGTGGACCTTAAGCCATCGCGCCTCGGGAGACCGGAGATGCTGGGCATGCTCTCCTCCGGCGTGCTCGCGATCTCCCTGTTCCTGCCGTGGTTCAGCACCAATCCGGACAACCCGCACTCGAAGATCCAGGGCGAGCGCGGCCTCGCGAACGCCTTTGAGGCCTTCGACTTCCTTCAGTGGGCCCTGATCCTGATCGCGCTCGCGCCTTTCATCCTCGCCTGGATCGTCATGCGCAACCACGAGGTCGGCTGGAACCGCGGCGAGCTCACCGCCATCCTTGGCTTCACCTCGCTTCTGCTCGTGATCCTCAACGGGATCATCCTCGGCCAGCCCGGCACGGTCGAGGTCAGCCTTCAGTGGGGCTACCCGGTCGCCGTGCTCGCCTCGGTCGGCATCATGATGTCGGGCGCGCTGCGCCAGTACGAGGCGATGGAGAAGCAGCCGCCGGGCGTCTGAGGGCGACATGCGCGTAGGGGAGCCAGGAGCGCCCGACTCGGGCGGAGTCATCGCTGCGGAGTCGCTCGGCGCGCCCGATCGCAACCTCGCGCTCGAGCTCGTGCGGGTGACCGAGGCCGCCGCGCTCGCCTCGGCGCGGTGGGTCGGGATGGGCGACAAGGAGTGCGCCGACCAGGCCGCCGTGGATGCGATGCGGCTGCTGCTCGACACGGTGCGCATGGACGGCACCGTGGTCATCGGCGAGGGCGAGAAGGACGAGGCGCCGATGCTCTACAACGGCGAGCGCATCGGCGACGGCTCGC
>DAIOHA010000071.1:0-6772 GCA_036744955.1 Thermoleophilaceae bacterium
GCGAGCGGGCCGAGCGGGTGGCCAGCGCCGAAGCGCATGCACGCGTCCACGGCCGTGGGCTCGAGCCCCGACTCCTCCATGAAGCGGACCGCGTCGAACAGGTACGGGAAGAGCAGGCGGTTGACCACGAACCCCGGCGTGTCCGGCACCTCGACGCCGGTCTTCCCGAGCGCGTCCGACAGCGCCCGCGTGCGCGCCCGGATCTCCTCGCTCGCGGAATCGGGATAGACGAGCTCGACCAGCTTCATCCGGTCGACTGGGTTGAAGACGTGGAAGCCCGCAAAGCGGTCGGGGCGCCCGCTCACCTCGGCGAGCGCCGCGACCGACAGGGACGAGGTCGATGTCGCGAGGATCGCGTCGTCGGAGAGCACGGGCCCGAGCTGGCGATAGGTCTCCGCCTTCGCGTCCTGCTCCTCGACCACCGCCTCGACCACGTAGCTCGCCTCCGAGAGGGCGTCGAGCTCGGTGACTATCTCGGCGCCGCAGTCGCCGAGCCGCCCGCGCGCACGTTCGGCCGAAGCATCGCTGCGCGCGTAGACGACGACGCTGCCCCCGCCGGCCGCCGACTTGGCGAGCCCGCAGGCGATCGTTCCGCTTCCGACGACCCCGAGGCGCTCGGGGAGCGATGTTGACTCGTCAGTCAATGCGGGCGGTAGAGTTCCATACGACGCTCACGCGTGCGTCGCGGCCCCGCTCGGGCCGCCGGGACAGCCGCCGAGACAAGGGAGATCGTCATGCCGATGCACCACGAGGAGGCCCGCGAGGTCGTCATCGTCGAGGCGGTCCGAACCCCGATCGGTCGCGGCCACCCCGAGAAGGGCTACTACAAGGACACGCACCCCAACGAGCTGCTCGGGCGCTGCTACACGGAGGTCATCGAGCGCGCCGGCATCGCGGCCGACGAGGTCGAGGACGTGGTCACCGGCTGCGTGCAGCAGTACGGCGAGCAGATGTTCAACGTCGGACGCAACGCGTGGCTCCAGGCCGGCCTGCCCGAGGAGACGCCGGCGACCACGGTCGACCGCCAGTGCGGCTCGGCCCAGCAGGCGGTCAACTTCGGCGCCGCGCTCATCGCCGCCGGGGTCCACGACGCCGTGATCGGCTCGGGCGTCGAGCACATGGGGCACATCCCCATGGGCGTCGGCTTCAAGTGGGTCGACGAGGTCGGCTCCCCCTGGCCCCAGGAGCTGCTCGAGCGCTACAACCTCGTGCCCCAGGGGATCTCGGCCGAGATGATCGCCGACCGCTGGGAGATTCCGCGCTCCGAGCTCGACGAGCTCGGCCTGCGCTCGCACCAGCGCGCCGCGCAGGCGACCGAGGAGGGCCGCTTCGAGCGCGAGATCATTCCGTTCGCCGTCAACGGCGATACCTACGAGGTTGACCAGGGCATCCGCGCCGAGACCACGCTCGAGAAGCTGTCGGAGCTCAAGCCTGCGTTCAAGGAGGACGGCCGCGTGACCGCCGGCAACTCGTCACAGATCTCCGACGGCGCCGCCGCGGTGCTGCTGATGGAGCGCTCGAAGGCCGAGGCGCTCGGTCTCGAGCCGCGCGCGCGGATCCTCGACCAGACCACCGTCGGCGTGGACCCGGTGATCATGCTCACCGGCCCGATTCCCGCGACGACGAAGCTGCTCGAGCGGAACGGGATGATCATGGACGACATCGACCTCGTTGAGATCAACGAGGCCTTCGCCTCGGTCGTGGCCGCGTGGCGGCGCGAGCTCGAGCCCGACATGGACCGCGTCAACGTGAACGGCGGCGCGATCGCGCTCGGCCATCCTCTCGGCTCGACGGGCGCACGCCTGATCACCACGCTCCTGCACGAGATGGAGCGCGACGACAAGGAGATCGGCCTCGTGACCATGTGCTGCGGCGGCGGGCTCGGTACGGGGACGATCCTTCAGCGCGTCTGAGTCGGGCGGCACGCGCCCGCCGCCTCACGTGCGGCCGACGAACCTCAGGTCGGAAGCGTGACCGCGCCGTCCTCGTCCAGCGTCCAGCGCGGATTGGGGCGACCCCCCACGGGTGTCCGTCCGGGAAAGCTCCGGAGTAACCGCCGGGCTCGCCCGCGACCGCCGCTCCGGCGTGAGACGTTCTGGGGCGCGACCAGTCCGCCGGCCTGGAAGAAGACGACGTCGTCTCGGGCTCTGCCCGGGTGACCCAGCCGAGCTCGTGTAGAAGGAGCGCGCGCGCGGCAGGGCGCGGACGCCGAGGGTGACGACGCTCGGGCGCTGCTCCACGGCGCTCATCGCCTCACCTTCGCCGCGCCGGCGGGTGGCGCGAGCGGCGGTAGTGGCGCGCCGAGCCGTTTTCTCGGCCGCGTGACCGGGAAACTCCTACCCGGATGACGACGCGCGCAGGGACGCTCCGCTTCGCGGACCGCTATCGCGTCCTGCGCCGGCTCGGCTCGGGCGGGATGGCGACGGTCTACCTCGCCGAGGACGAGCGCCTCGGCCGACGCGTGGCGGTCAAGCGCCTGCACGCCGAGAGCCCCGAGGACGTCGCGCGCCGCTTCGACCGCGAGGCGCGGCTCGGGGCCTCGCTCAATCATCCGAACCTCGTCGCGGTGTTCGACACCGTCGCCGACCCGGAGGGCGTGTTGATCGTCATGGAGTACGTCGACGGGCCGACGCTCGGCCAAACCCTCAAGGACGGGCCGCTCGCCCCCGAGCGCGCGCTCGGGATGCTGCGGGGCGTGGCCGCCGCGCTCGACCACGCTCACGAGCACGGAATCATCCACCGCGACGTCAAGCCCGCGAACATCCTGCTCGGCGAGGGGGGCGGCGCGAAGCTGGCCGACCTCGGGATCGCGTTCATCGCCGAGCGCGCGACGCACATCACGCGCACCGGGACGGTCCTCGGCACGCCCTCCTACATGGCCCCCGAGCAGCTCGAGAGCCGTGACATCACCTACGCGGTAGACATCTACGCGCTCGGGGCGCTCGCCTTCGAGACGCTCTCGGGACGCAAGGCGCGGACCGGCTCCTCGCCGGTCGAGATCGCCCAGCGCATCGCCACCCTACCCGCCCCCGAACTGCGCGAGGCGTGGTCGGAGGCGCCGGCGCCCGCCGCCGAGGCGCTGTGCGCGGCCATGGACGCCGACCCCGAGCGCCGGCCGCGCTCGGCGGGGGACTTGGTCGAGTGGTTGCGCGCGGCGCTCGAGGGACGGACCATTCCGATGGAGCTCAGGCGCCGGGTGAGCGACGACGCCGAGGGCGGTCCCAGACCCGGCCTCGCCGCCGGCGCGGCCGGGGGCGCCGCGGCGGGGGCAGCCCTGGCCGGGGCGGCGGACGAAGAGGGCGACGAGCCGGGCCAAGAGGGACCGGTCGAGCCCGAGACCGGCGAGACGGGCGGTGGGAGTGAGGCCGCCGTGGAGCTCCCGGCCGCGTCCCCGGTGGAGGCGGTCGACGGAGCGGCGGCGCCCGCGCGCGAGCCCTCGCCGGCGCCGGTGGGCGAGGGCGCGAGGGAGGGGGGAGAGGAGCCTAAGGGGCTTGCCGAGGGGGAGCAACCCAACGCGGCGCCCGCGGCAGCGCCCGCGCCCGAGGCTGGCGCCTCCGAGCGCGCGCTCTCGGACGCGGACATTCCGGCCCCTGCGCCCGACGCCGGAGCGGTCGCCCGGCGCGAAGAGCCCGCCGTGCACGCCGGCACGCCGGAGGCGGCGCCCGACGAGCCGCAGGGGCCCAGCCCCGAACCGAACGCCGCCGTCGCGCCGCCGGGGCGCCGCCGCTCACGCGCGAGCTGGCTCGCGCCCGCAGCGCTGATCCTCCTGCTCGCGCTCGGCATCGCGGCGGTCGCATTGCTCTCGGGCGGAGGCGGCGCGACTGACTCGGGCGGCGGCAGCGCCGAGCAGGATGGATCGGAGCGGGAAAGCACGAGCGGTTCGGAGTCGGGAACGGCGAGCGGAGGTTCGGCGGCCGCCGCGGGCTCCGACCCGATGGGGACCGTCCGCGCCTTCTACGAGCGCGCGGCGGCCGACGACTTCGAGGGCGCATGGGCGCTCGCCGGCCCGGGCTTCCGCCGTCAGCTCGGCGGCTACCGGTCTTTCCGGGGCGGCTTGGGCGCACTTCAGTCGATCGAGTTCCCCCGCGCCACGACCACCTCGCGGAGCGGCGACACGGCGCAGGTCGCGGTCCAGACGGTCGCGCGGCACATCGATCGGGTCGATCGCTGCAACGGCAGCCTGTCGCTCGGCCGCGGCTCGAGCGGGTGGCTGATCGAGCGCGCGAACATCGCCTGCTCCTCGGGCGGTGGCGCTGGCGGATGACCGCCGCGCGCCGAGCCCTGCGCGCGGGCGGGAGGGAGCCGGTCGACGCGAGCATGCTCGCCGCTGCGCGGCCTAAGGTGCGGCGTCCGTGGACCTGACGCTCTCGCCTGAGGAGGAGGCCTTCCGCGACGAGCTGCGGGCGTGGATCGCCGACAACCACCCGGGCGAGGAGCCCGAGGGCGACGAGGCGGCGTTCGAGTTCCGCCGCGGGTGGCAGCGGCGGCTCTCGGCCGACCGCTGGGCGGGCGTCTCGTGGCCCGAGGAGTACGGCGGGCGCGGCGCCACGCTCGTCGAGCAGGCGATCTTCAACGAGGAGCTGGCGGCCGCGCGCGCGCCCGCGGTCGCCAACGTGCTCGGCCTCGTCATGGGCGGTCCGGTGGTGATCGCCCACGGGACCGAAGAGCAGAAGGAGCGCTACCTCGGCCCGATCCTCACCGCCGACGAGATCTGGTGCCAGGGCTTCTCCGAGCCCGAGTCGGGCTCCGACCTCGCCTCGCTCAAGACCAGAGCGGTGAAGTCGGACGGCGGCTGGGTTGTAACGGGCCAAAAAGTGTGGACGACGCTCGCCCACCACGCCAAGTGGTGCATGCTCGTCGCGCGGACGGACCCCGACGTGCCGAAGCACAAGGGGCTCACCTACTTTCTCATGGACATGGAGCAGGACGCCGTGCAGGTGCGCCCGCTCGTGCAGATAACCGGCGAGCCCGAGTTCAACGAGCTGTTCCTCGAGGAAGCCTACGTCCCCGAGGAGAACGTGGTCGGCGGCGTCGGCAACGGCTGGGGCGTGGCGATCACGACGCTCATGCACGAGCGTGCCGGGCTCGCCTTCGGGCTCCAGGTGCAGCTCAAGATTGCGCTCGGCGAGCTGATCGAGCTGATTCGCGAGCGCGGGCTCGAGGGTGACCCGATCGTCCGCCAGCGGCTCGGTCAGCTCTACATCGAGGCCGAGGCCTTGCGCCTCAACGCTTGGCGCGGGCTCACGCAGATCATGAAGACCGGCGTGCCCGGGCCGGAGGGGTCGCTGCCGAAGTGGCAGTGGTCCGACGCCAACCAGGCGCTAACCGAGCTCGCCATGGACGTACTAGGCCCCGAGGCGCCGCGCGCGGACTCCGATTGGACCTACCGCTTCCTGCGGGCGCGCGCCAACTCGATCGAGGGCGGGACGACCGAGATCCTCAAGAACATCGTCGCCGAGCGCGTGCTCGGGCTGCCGCGGATGCGATGAACTTCGACTTCTCCGAGGACCAGGCGACGATCAAGCGCACCGCGCGCGACTTCCTCGCGGACCGCTTGCGGCCCGAGGCGTGGCGCGCGCTCGTCGAGGACGGTCGCTACGACGACGGCCTATGGCGTGAGGTCGCCGAGCTCGGCTGGGCAGGCATCCACCTCGACGAGGGCCACGGCGGCCAGGGCCTCGGCACGGTCGAGCTCGCGATCCTCGCCGAGGAGCTCGGCTACGCGCTCGCGCCGTCGCCGTTCCTCGCGACCGCCGCGGCGGGTCGCGTGCTCGCGCACGCGGGCTCCGAGGCGCAGCGCGAGCGTTGGCTGCCGCGGCTCGCGGCCGGCGAGCTGGTCGGAACCGTGGGCGTGGTCACCGACGGCGAGGCCCCGATGGTGCCCGACGCCGACCGCGCCGAGGTGATCGTGCTGCTCGACGGGCTAGCGGGAATGGTCGTCGAGGCGGGCGACGCCCGGATCGAGCCCGAGGCGACGATCGACTCGACGCGCCGCTTCGGACGTGTGCGCGCCTCGGGTGGCGAGCCGCTCGCCGCCGAGCCGCTGCCGGCGCTCGACCGGATCGAGGTGGCGCTCGCCGCCGAGCTCGTCGGCGTCGCCCAGCGCGCGATGGAGATGGCCGTGGCCTACGCCAAGGAGCGCGAGCAGTTCGGGCGCCCGATCGGCGCGTACCAGGCCGTCGCCCACCGCTGCGCGCAGATGCTGCTCGAGGTCGAGTCGGCGCGCTCGACGACCCTGTACGCGGCTTGGGCCGCCGACCACGAGCCCGACGAGTTGTCGCTCGCCTCCTCTGCGGCGAAGGCGTATGCGTCCGACGCGGGCTGGCGAGTGATCGCGTCGGCGCTCCAGGTGCACGGCGGGATCGGCTTCACGTGGGAGCACGACCTCCACTTCTTCCTGAAGCGGGCGAAGACCGACGGTCACCTGCTCGGCTCGGCGCGCTCGCATCGCGAGCGAGTGGCGAGCCTCGCCGGGCTCGGCGCAGTCGCGGCCTAGGCGAGAACTACTCGCGCCGCAGGCTCGGCATCTCCGCGAGGCCCTCGCGCGGCGTGCCGCGGTGCTCCCCCTCGACGGCGATGCGGTCGAGGCGGCGAATCTCGCGCTCTCCCTCGACGCGGATGGGATGGTCTCCAGCGAGCGGCTCGATCAGGTTGCGGATGCGGTTGCGAAGGTGTAACGCGAAGTGGGGTGTCGAGGCGCCCATGAGCTGGTGCAGGTCCTCCATCGTCGGGTCGCGGGCGAGGCGGTCCTCGCGCTCGAACTCGCTCATGC
>DAIOHA010000072.1:0-6715 GCA_036744955.1 Thermoleophilaceae bacterium
CGTTGAAGGGGATGATGTCGATCTTCTCGCCGCGCAGCTCGGACACGACCATGCGTACGCGCGAGCCGCGCGGCCCGACGCACGCGCCGACGGGGTCGACGCCCTGGGCGTGCGAGACGACGGCGATCTTCGAGCGGTAACCCGGCTCGCGGGCCACGTTCTGGATCTCGACGAGGCCGTCGGCGACCTCGGGCACCTCGAGCTCGAAGAGCTGGCGGATGAGCTCGGGCGAGCGGCGCGAGACGATGATGCTCGGGCCCTTGGCCTGCGCGGACACGTCGGTGATCACGGCCTTGATGCGCGAGCCGTGGTCGTAGCGCTCGCCCTCGACCTGCTCCGACTTGGGCAGCAGCGCCTCGACGCGCTCGCGCAGCTGCACGAGCGTGTAGCGCTTGTCGGACTGCTGGACGATCCCGGTGATGAGCTCGCCGACGCGGTCCTGGTACTCGTCGAACATCATGTCGCGCTCGGCCTCGCGGATGCGCTGGAAGATCACCTGCTTGGCGGTCTGGGCGGCGATGCGGCCGAAGCCCTCGGGCGTGACGTCGCGCTCGGGGATCTGATCGCTGTACTCCGCGAGCGTCTCCTGGTCGATCTCCGGCTCTGCGGGCTCGCTCATCTCGCCCGTCTCGGGATCGAGCGTGGGCTCCTCGACCTCGACCTCGGCGAGCAGGCGCTCCTCGAGCTCGGCGGGAACCATGAGCTCGTAGACGCGGAAGTCGGCGGTCGCGTGATCGAGGTCGACGCGCGCGTACTTCGCCGACTCGGGAGTCTTCTTGTAGGCCGAGAGCAGCGCGTCCTCGACGGCGGTCATGAGCCGCTCGGCCGAGATGCCCTTCTCGCGCTCGAGAGCGTGGACGGCCTCGACTATCTCCTTCGCCATGCGCTCAGCCCTCCCGGTTCGTTCGTGCGACGGTCGTGGAGCTCATCCTCGCTCCGCGACGAGGTTGCCGCGATTGATTTCGGCGTAGAGAATCGAGACGATCCCCTGGTCGGCGGCGACGGTCACCGCCTCCTCCGAGGCGTCGACGAGCTCGCCGGTGAAGCTCTTGTACCCGTCGCGTGGCTCGCGCGTGCGTAGGCGCGCGCGCCGGCCGACATAACGACGGAAGTGCTCGGGCTTGGTGAGCGGGCGCTGCGGCCCGGGCGAGGAGACCTCGAGCCCGACGTCGCGCAGGAGGTCGTCGAGGTGGCCGGTCACGCGCTCGCACAGGGCGAGGCTGACCCCGTCGGGGTGGTCGATGACGAGCCGCAGCTTCTCCGGCCCCGCGCGCTCGCACAGCAGCACCTCGACGTCGGGCTCGACGTCGGCGAGGCGGGTCTCGATGTCGCTCTGAGCGGCTCTCACGGGTCGGTTCGGCGGGTTTTCTGTGCGCTTCAGGGCCAAAAAAAGGCGGGCTGCGAAGCCCACCCTCAGGTGCGGCGCCGGTGCGCCGCAGATGAAAGTCCAAGCGGGGCCGATTATAGCCCTGAGGCGTCCTCGTCGAGCATGAGGGTCACGGGTCCGTCGTTCACGAGCTCGACCTCCATGCGCGCACCGAAGCGGCCGCCCTGCGCCCCGATCGCGTGGCGGAAGCGCTCGTAAAGGGGTTCGGCCCGCTCGGGCGGCGCGGCCGCCGCGAAGCTCGGTCGATTGCCTCGGCGCGCGTCGGCGAGCAGGGTGAACTGGCTCACGCACAGGAGCTCACCGCCGGCTTCGGTGACGGAGCGGTTCATGCGCCTCCCCTCGTCGTCGAACACTCGGAGGGCGAGCACCTTGCGCGCGAGCCGGTCGGCGTGCTCCTCCTCGTCGTCGGCGTGGACGCCGAGCAGGACGAGCAGGCCCGCGCCGATCGCCGCGATGCGCTCGCCCTCGGCCGAGACCACGGCCGAGGAGACCCTCTGGATCAATGCCCGCACGGGCGATCCGTCGCGCCGCGGCTCGCGTATCGTCTATGCGGATGGCCGCCGTCGATGTCGTGGAGAGCTACCTCGCCGCGCTGCCCGAGGGCGCGCGGCGCCTCGCGCACGCCGAGTGGGGCGTGACCGTCGTCGCCGACGCGCTCGGCGACGAGCCGCTCGAGGTCGGCCTGCGCGTGTCCGACGAGCTCTTGCGCGCGCAGGCGTGGGCGCTGCGCGGCGCGTCCGCGCTCGATCCCTGGCTCTTGTTGCACTGGAACCGACAGACGCGGCTCGCGCGCTTCGGATCGACGCGCTCGGGCGACGTTTGGGTGCATGCCGACGCGCCGGTCGCTGGGCTCGACGAGCGCGGCGTCGACCGGCTGCTCGGTCTCGTCGTCCAGGCGGCGGTGCGCGCCCGCGAATACGCGGCGGCGGTCGCCGAGGCCGAGGCGGGCGCGGCCGCCGGCCCGAGCTGGCTGTCGGGCGCGGCTAGGCCGCCCGTAGGCGGTTGAGGTAGGCGCGGTAGTCGGCACGGTCGGGGCGCAGGCCGGCGGCGAGGGTCATGTGCCGCCGGGCCTCGAGGCGGCGGCCGGTCTTCTCGAGCGCGCGGCCGAGGCAGAAGTGCGCGAAGTCGTTGACCGGCGAGCGCTCGACGACGGCGGCGAACTCCTCCCCGGCGGCCGCGTAGCGGCCGGCGTGGAAGTACGCGCGCCCGAGCGCCTCGCGGATAGACGCCTTGTCGGGCTCAAGGCGGCGCGCGCGCTCGAGCGGGATGGTGGCGGCGGCGAAGTCGCGCGACTCGAGCAGGGCGCTGCCGCGCCGGAAGAGGTCGTAGACCTCCGCGCCCTCGCCCTCCCCGGCGAGTCCGGCGTCAGGGGTCCGCTCGTCCTTCTCGGCGGGCTCGCGGTTGTCCTCGGTGTCGTCGCTCACGAAGGTCCACCTCCGTCCGACGCGGGCGCCACGCCCGCCGCCTCGGCAGCCGCACCGGGGGCGCGCAGCGCCTCGACAGCGTCGAGCACCGCGCGCGCGACTTCCGTCTTCGACGCGCGCGGCACGTGGCGTTCGCTGTCGCCAGTGAGGATCGTGACCTCGTTGTCGGCGCTGTCGAAGCCGACGCCCTCCTGGGCCACGTTGTTGACCACGACCGCGTCGAGGCGCTTGCGGCGGAGCTTCTCTCTCGCGCGCGCGAGGGCGCGCGGGCCGTGCTCGGCGGCGAAACCCACCACCGTCTGGCCGTCGCGACGCGACGCGGCGACGCGCGCGAGCACGTCCTCGGTGGGCTCGAGGCTCAGCTCGAGGCGGTCGCGGGCCGACTTGTCGATCTTGCCCGCCTCGGCGCTCGCGGGCCGGAAGTCGGCGACCGCGGCAGCCATGAGCAGGACGTCGGCGGGCGCGAACTCGCTCCGCGTCGCCTCGGCGAGCTCGGCCGCGGTCTCGACCTCGACGAAACGAACGCCGTCGGGGCGCTCGAGCGCGACGTTGGCGGCGACCGTCACAGTCTCGGCGCCGCGGCGCGCGGCCTCCTCGGCGAGCGCCAGCCCCATTCGCCCCGAAGAGCGGTTGCCGACGTAGCGAACCGCGTCGATCGGCTCGCGTGTCCCGCCGGCGGTGACGAGCACGCGCAGCCCGTCGAGCGAGCGAGGCGCGTAGCCGCTCGCGGGGCCCTCCGCCGGGGCGAGCTCGCCGCCCGGTCCCGCCGCCCCCAGCGCCGACTCGACCGCCGCGAGGATCGTCGCCGGCTCGGCGAGGCGGCCTGGCCCCCACTCCCCGCGGGAGGCGAGCGCGCCCGTCTCGGGCTCGACCACGAGCGCGGCGCGACGGCGCAGGGTCTCGAGGTTCGCGCGGGTCGCGGGATGCGCCCACATGCGGTCGTTCATCGCGGGCGCGAGCACGAGCGGCGCGTCCGAGGCGAGTGCCGCGCTCGTCAGGAGATTGTCCGCCAGCCCGGCGGCCAGCTTCGCCAGCGTGTTCGCCGACGCGGGCGCGATCGCGAGGACGTCGGCCCGGCGGACGAGCTCAAGGTGGGAGATCGCCGCGTGATCGGGAGCGGCGTCGCCCGGAAAGGCGCCGCGGGCGGGGTCGCGCTCCCACTCGGAGACGAGCACGGGCGCGCCCGTGATGCCCTCGAAGGTCGCGCGCCCGACCAAGCGCTCGGAGGACTCCGTCTGGACGACGCGGACGGAGTGGCCGGCGGCGGTGCCGAGGCGCACGAGCTCGACCGCCTTATAGGCGGCGATGCCGCCCGAGACGCCGACGAGGACGCGTGCCACGACCGGTCGCCTAGGGTCGCTCGCTCGCGGTCGCCGGTGCGCCCACGCCGGGCTGCCTAACGGCCATACCTGTAGCGGATCTTGTCGGCGGCGATCTCGTCGAGCGCGGTCTTGAGGTAGTTCTTCGAGGTCGTCTCGACCATCGGAGGAACGTGCTCCTCGAAGGCGCCCTCGCCGAGGCTCTGGTAGTACGAGTTGATCTGCCGCGCCCGCTTGGCGGCGATGAGCACGGCGGCGTAGTGTGAGTCGACGCGGTCCTCGCCGAGCAGGGTGTCGAGGCGGGGCTTGATCAAGGCGCTGCTCCTCTCGTGGGGCGGTCCCAGACTCTAGCGACGAGGGTCGCCAGCTCGTCGACGGCCTCCTCGAGCCGGTCGTTGACGACCACGTGGCGGAACTCGTCACGCGCGGCGAGCTCGCGCTCGGCCACGGCGAGACGGTCCTCGATCTGCGGCGGCGGGTCGGAGCCGCGGCCGACGAGCCGCGAGCGCAGGGCCTCGAGCGAGGGCGGCGCGACAAACACCTGCACCGCCTCAGGCATCGCCGCCCGGACCTGACGCGCGCCCTCGACCTCGATCTCGAGCACGAGGCCCGCCGGACCGCCGGCCTCCTCGGGGTCTGGTGCACCGGGACGGGCGGCGGCCCGCTCGACCTCGGAGCGCAGCGTCCCGTAGCGGTTACCCGCGTAGACCGCGTGCTCGAGGAAGTCGCCGGCGCGCAGGCGCTCGTCGAACTCCTCGGGCGAGAGGAACCAGTAGTCGCGCCCGTGCACCTCGCCCGGACGCGGCGCGCGCGTGGTCGCCGACACGGACAGCTCGAGGCCGGGCAGGCGCTCCATCACTGAGCGGATGAGCGTGCCCTTGCCGACCCCCGACGGGCCGGTGACAACGAGCACGTAGGCGGGCGCGGCGGCTATCGCCGGAGGTTCGAGACGAGCTCGCGGCGCTGGCGCTCGGAGAGGCCGCCGAGGGTCTTGCTCGAGGAGATCCGGCACTGCATGAGCAGGCGATTCACCTTTACGCGCCCGTACTTGGGCACCGACAGCAGCAGCTCCGAGACCTTCGCGTTCTGAAGGTAGGCGGGCGGCTCGAGCAGGACCTCGTGGATGTGGACGCGCCCCGCCTTGAGCTCGCGCTTGAGTCGCGCCCGCGCGCTACGGATCTCGTTCGCCCGCTGGAGGGCGTCCATCTGCTGGGCGAACGAGCGCTCGGGGGGCGCGCTCGACCGCCCGGTAGCGGTCGTCGGCGGGGACGGAGCGGCCGGCGACATCGGCGCGATTCTACACGGGTGGGCGTGGCCCGGAGCGCCGCCGCGGGCGCTGCGGGCGAAAAAAGACTCAAGCTCGACCTGAGCCTGAGCGCGTCGACCGTTGCTTCACCGTTTATCTCCAAAATGCAGGGACTATGCGGGCCGACGACGGCAGGTCGAGGCTACGCGAGGGAAGGCTCGACGCCTCGTTCGAGCAGGTCTGCGAGCTCGCGTCCGACGCGCGCTCCGGCGCGGGGGTCGCGGAAGCTCTCAGTGCCCACGGCGACCGCGGTGGCCCCCGCGGCGAGGAAGTCGGCGGCATGCGCCCCGCTCGCAATGCCGCCCATGCCGATCACGGGCAGGTCGACGCGCTCCGCCACCCGGGCGACCTGATTGAGGGCCACGGCCCGGATCGCGGGCCCGGAGACGCCTCCCGTCCCGCCTCCGAGCCACGGGCGGCGAGTACGCGGGTCGAGCGCCGCGCCACGGAGCGTGTTGATGAGCGAGACGGCGTCCGCGCCGGCGTCCGCGGCTGCGGCCGACACGGCCGCGGGATCGGAGGCAGCGGGGCTCAGCTTCGCGATCAGCGGCGTCGGGGTCAGCGGGCGTACCGCGGCCACCGCCCGAGCGGCCTCCGCCGGGTCGGCTCCCATCTCGAGGCCGGTCTCCACGTTCGGACACGAGAAGTTGAGCTCGAGGAGCGCGACCTCGGGCCGCTCGCCGATCGCCGCCGCGAGCTCCGCGAGCTCGCCACGGTCGAATCCCATGACCGAGACGACGAGCGGGACCGGCAGCTCGGCGAGCACCGGCAGGTCCTCGGCGAGAAAGCCCTCGCGCCCCTTGTTCGGCAGCCCGATGGAGTTGAGGAGCCCGGAGGGCGTCTCCCACAGGCGGGGTGGCGGGTTCCCGGCTCGGGGCGCGAGGGTCACCGTCTTCGAGACATAGGCATGGAACGGGAACGCCTCGATGAGCTCGTCTCCGAACGCCCGCCACGCGGCGATCGCGTCGAAGGTCCCGGAGGCGTTCAGAACCGGACCGTCGAGGGGCACGCCACAGAGCTCGATGGAGACCGCCATCTCCCGCGCTGGGCTCAGTGCCCCGCCCCCTCGAACAGGGCGGTGTCGAGCCGAGCGGCGTCGAGGACCGGCCCGTCGAGGCACAGCCGCACGAAGCCGTCGCGCGTCGGGACCACGCAGCCGAAGCAGGCTCCGTAGCCACAGGCCATGCCCGACTCGAGCGCGAGCTGCGCCGGCGCGCCGCGTGTCTCGCACAGCGACCGAACCGCCTCGAGCATGGGCGGCGGCCCGCACGCGTAGACG
>DAIOHA010000073.1:0-6552 GCA_036744955.1 Thermoleophilaceae bacterium
GTTGAGGCGCTGGCGGTCGTCCTTGTAGCGCTCCTGGAGCTTCTTCATCTCCGGCGCGAGGCGCTGCATGTTCTGCATCCCGCGTACGCCCTTGTAGGTGAGCGGCAGGATCGCGATGCGCACGACCACGGTGAGCATCACGATCGACCACCCCCAGCTCAGGCCCACGGTGTCGTGCCAGAACTTGAGGATCGCGTGCGCGACGTCGATCAGCGGCTGGAGGACGTTTGCGAGTACGGGGATCACGGTCGTCAGTGCCTCGGTTCGGGCGCCGGGAAGGCGAAGACCCGCTGCCGCTCCACGGGGTCGAGCCCGCCGCGACTCCACGGGTTGCAGCGCAGTAGGCGCCACGCAGCGAGCACGGCGCCTCTGAGTATGCCGAAGGTCCGGATCGCCTCGACGGCGTACGCGGAGCACGTCGGGTGATAGCGACAGCGGGGGCCGAGCACGGGCGAGAGCAACAGTTGGTAGGCCCGGATCGGCAGCGTGGCGAGTCTCGCCGGCAGCCCGGCCGCCGGCGCGTGCTCCCGCCTCATGCGGCCAGCCCGGCGCGCGTGGCGAGCTCGCGGAGCTCGGACTCGAACGCCGGCTCTCCCTCGCGGCGGGCCAGCTCCGCGGCGTCGGGTCGGGCGACGATCACGAAATCGTGGCCGGGCGGCAGCTCGGGCGCGAGCGCCCAGAACGCCTCGCGCAGGAGACGCTTCACGCGGTTGCGCTCGACGGCGCCGCCCACCCTGCGACCGACCGAGACGCCGAGGCGCGGCGTGGACGCGGCATCGCCGCCCAGCTCGGCGCTCTCGGTGTCGCTCGAGCGCGGAAACGCGTGCAGGACGAGGTGGCGCGAGGCGTGCGAGCGCCCTTCGCGAAACACGCGGTCGAACTCAGCGCTGCGCGACAGTCGCTTGCGACCGCCCCGGCGTGCGGCTGCGCGCTGCCCGGCGGCGCTCACGGGCTACGGCGTCAGCCGCGAGCGGCCCTTGTGCCGGCGCCGCTTGAGCATGGCGCGGCCGGCGCGCGTGCGCATGCGCCCGCGGAAGCCGTGCGCCCGCGCGCGCTTGCGCTTCTTGGGCTGGTAAGTGCGCTTCATCGCCGGCGCGAGTATAGGCGCGAGGCCGCCGGCCGTCCGTGGTCTCGGAGCTCCGGACATTTTCCCGCGCATTGCGGCAGAGCCCCAGCGCGGGTGCCTTCGGCCCGCCGCGATGCCCTCCTCACCTTTGTAGACTCGCGTTGCCGCCGGGCGGGGAGAGCCGGGCGGCGTCCCTCCGAATCAGCTCTGAGTCTCGCCGCGCCGCGGAGGCGCGCCCCTGCCCGTGCCCGAACAGCTCGCGACAACCTGGGATCGCATCGACGCCGAGCTGCGGAGCCGGGCCCCCGAAGCCGCCTACGAGACCTGGCTTGCACCGCTTGCACCCGTGGCCGAGCGCGACGAGGTCCTCACCCTCAGCGCACCCGCCCAGACGCGGCGCTGGGTCGAGGAGCGCTATCTGCGCCTGCTTCGAAGCGCCGCCCGACGGGCGACGGGTCGCTCGGTCGCCGTCGAGCTCGTCGAAGCGGGGAGTGAGCTCGCCGGGGCGGAGGACCAAGGAGCGGGCGCGGACACGGCCGGGGAACGCGCCGATCCGGACCTCAACCCGCGCTACACCTTCGATGGGTTCGTCATCTGCACGGGGAACCGTCTCGCGCACGCGTCGAGTCTCGCGGTCGCCGAACAGCCCGCGCAGGCCTACAACCCGTTGTTCCTCTTTGGGCCGCCCGGCCTCGGCAAGACGCACCTGCTCCAGGCGATCGGCCACTACGTGCGCGCCTACGCCCTCGACCTCCGAGTCGCCTACACCACCGTCGAGGCCTTCACCGGCGAGTTCGTCACCGCGACGAGGCACGGCGACTTCGAGCGCTTCC
Source organism: Thermoleophilaceae bacterium (assembly GCA_036744955.1). Classification (GTDB taxonomy): domain Bacteria; phylum Actinomycetota; class Thermoleophilia; order Solirubrobacterales; family Thermoleophilaceae; genus JACCUC01. Next base: position 1,900 of record DAIOHA010000073.1, read on the forward strand.
ACGGTCGCTTCCGTGAGGTCGACGTGCTGCTCGTTGACGACGTGCAGTTCCTCGCCAACCGCTCGGGAACGATGGAGGCCTTCTTCCACACCTTCAACGCCCTGTACGAGTCGGGGCGCCAGATCGTGCTCACGAGCGATCGCCCGCCCGGCGAGCTCGGCGGCCTCGAGGACCGCCTGCGCGAGCGCTTCCACTGCGGCCTCGTCGCCGCGCTCGAGCCCCCCGACCTCGACGCCCGCGTGACGATCATGCGTAAGCGCGCCCACGCCGACGGACTCGAGGGGATCGACGAGAGCACGCTCGACGAGGTCGCGCGCCTCGCGCCCGAGAGCGTGCGCGGGCTCGAGGGCGCGCTCATCCGCCTCGTCGCCTACAGCTCGCTAACCGGGGAGGAGCCGACGCCCGAGCTGGCGCGGAAGGTGCTCGGCGGGCTGCTCGCCGAGGCCACGCGCTCCACGGCACGCCCGGTTCCCTCTGTCCAGGAGGTCAAGGAGGCAGCGGCGGAGGCCTTCGGCCTGAGTGTGCGCACGCTCGACGGCGCCGGCCGGAGCGCCCGCGTCGCCTTCGCGCGCCAGGTGGCCATGTACCTCACACGTGAGCTCTCCGACCAGAGCCTGCCCGCAATCGGAGCGGCGTTCGGCGGCCGCCGGCACGCGACGGTGGCGCACGCGTGTCGCCGTGTAGAGCGCGAGGTGGCCGCCAACCCCGATGCGCGGCGTCTTGTTGACAGCCTGAAGACAGGCCTCGGCGCCCGAGCGTGACGACCGGGGGCGCTGACAGAATCGACGGCTTGTCATCAGGCTGGTCGCGCGCACATCTCCGCGTGGAGAGCGGGAAGCGCGACGTTTTGTCGACGTTATGAGCAGACCTGTCGTCACCCATACCAGAGGCAAGGTGAGCCGGTGAAGTTCTCCCTGTCGCGCGAGCGGTTCCTAAGCGAGCTGGGCGTCGCCGTCCGCGGCGTGTCGGCCCGCAGCGCCATCCAGACCCTCTCGGGTGTGATGGTGATCGCTCGGGACGGGGCCATCGAGCTTCAGTCGACCGATATGGAGCTGGGGATCCGCGTGCGGGTCGAGGCGCCGACCGAGCGCGAGGGCAGCGCTCTTCTTCCCGGACGGCTCCTGCTCGACGTGGTTCGCTCGCTGCCGGGCGACGACCTCACGCTCGAGGCGCGCGGCGGCGAGGGCGACGTCGAGCTCGCGTCGGGGACGGCGAACTTCCATCTACGTACACTCCCGCCGGACGACTTTCCCGCCCTGCCCGAGGCGGAGGGCACCGCCGTACGCGTCTCGGCGGCTGCCTTCTCGGACACCGTGGCGAAGGTCGCGCGCGCGGCCTCGCGCGACGAGACGAGGCCGCACCTGACCGGCGTGCTCGTCTCGGCCTCGGGGAGCGAGCTGCGCATGGTCGCCACCGACTCGTACCGGCTCAGCGTCAAGGAGACCACGCTCGAAGAGGCCCTTGAGGGCTCGATCGAGGCGAACGTTCCGGCGCGGGCGCTCCAGGAGCTCACACGCATCGCCGGCGCCGCGAACGCGGAGGAGGTGGCGGTCTCGACGCTCCAGAACCAGGTCGTGTTCGAGGTCGGTGAGACGACGCTCTCCTCGCGCCTCGTCGAGGGGCGCTTTCCGAACTACCAGCAGCTCCTACCTGAGAGCTACGAGCACGAGCTGCGCGTGGACGGCGGGGAGCTGCTCGCGGTCGTCCGTCGCGTCAGCCTGCTCGCTCAGCGCAACGCTCCCCTGCGGCTCCGCTTCAGCGAGGGTGAGCTCGAGGTCTCGGCGCGCACGCCCGACGTCGGTGAGGCGCGCGAGACCATGCCGGTCGCATTCGGCGCCCGCGAGCCGCTCGAGATCGGGTTCAACCCGGAGTTCCTGCGCGACGGGCTTGAGAGTGCCGGCTCCGACGATCTCGTACTCAAGCTCATCAGCCCCCTTCGTCCGGGACTCATCCAGGCCGGCGCCGACGGCGATGGATTCTTATATTTAGTCATGCCGATCAGGCTCAACGTTTAGGGCGGTGCCGCGCGCGGAACGCCTCGAGCTCCGCGACTTCCGCAACTACGAGCGTGCGGAGGTCGAGCTCGGCGAGGGCCTGACCGTGGTCACCGGGCCCAATGGGGCGGGCAAGACCAACCTCCTCGAGGGCCTCTACTTCGCGCTCACCGGCCGATCGTGTCGCACCTCGTCGGAGCGCGAGACCGTCCGCTATGGCGCCCCGGCGGCGCGCGCGGTGGCCCGAACACGCGACGACGAGGGCGATCCTCACACACTCGAGGTCGGCTACGAGCCGGGCGAGCCGAAGCGGATGCGCATCGACGGCGCGGCGTTCGAGGGCGTCCCCGATCCGGAGCTACGGCCGCTCGTCAACGTGTTCATGCCCGATCGGCTGGTCCTCGTCAAGGGGGCGCCGAGCGTGCGCCGCGCGCACCTCGATCAGCTCGCGGCGACGCTGTGGCCCGCTCGTGCGGGCGAGCGGGCGGCCTACGCACGCGCGCTCGCCCAGCGCAACGTGGCGCTCGCCCGCGTCCGGGCCGGCGCGCCACCGTCGCTGCTCGACCCTTGGGACGCCGAGCTCGCGCGCATCGGCGTCGAGCTCATGCGCGCCCGCGCGGAGGCGAGCGAGCTGCTCGGACCGTCGTTCGCCGCCCACGCGGCTGAGCTCGGTCTCCCGAGCGCGGCCCTCAGCTACCGGCCGCGTTCGGCCGCGGACGACGCCGCCGAGCTCCGTGCGGAGCTGCTCGAGCGCCGCGACTCGGACCTCGAGCGCGGCTTCACGGGCCACGGCCCGCACCGCGACGACCTGGCGCTGCGCCACGAGGGGAGGGCCCTGCGCGCCTATGGCTCGCAGGGCCAGCAGCGCGTTGGCCTCCTCGCACTCCTGTTCGCCGAGCGCGACGTGCTGCTCGAACGAGGACGGCCTCCACTCATGTTGCTCGACGACGTCGCGTCCGAGCTCGACGCCGACCGACGCGAGCGCCTTGCCGCGCTCGTGCGCGCGGGCGGCCAGGTGGTGATCTCCGCGACCGAGATCGAACACGTGCCGGGAGGCGGCGATGCCGGTGTCGCGCGCGTCGAGGTGGAGAGTGGGCGCCTCACGTCGCGCCCGCGGCTGGCCGCGGCATGAGGCGACTGGCGCCTCGGGGCCTCGGCGCGGCGCTCGAGGAGACGCTGCCGGGACTGCGCCCGGCGACGACGCTCGCCCGCGTCCAGGAGGCGTGGCCGGCCGTGGCGGGCGATGCGATCGCCGCCGAGGCCGAGCCCGTGTCGGAGCGCGCCGGCACCGTCACCTTCGACTGCCGCTCCTCAGTGTGGGCCCACGAGCTCCAGCTCCTCTCCGGCGACCTGGTCATCCGCCTGAACGCCGCGCTCGCGCCCGGCGGGGGACCCGCGCCCGTGACCTCGCTGCGGTTCGTCGCGGGTGGCCGTGCGCGTCGGCCTTGAGGGTGTCGCAGCAACGTCGCTCGGAGAGGGTGTTTTGTGCGCATTTGCGGGCTTTTCGCCACATCGAGCAGGCCCGGTGACGCCGCGGGCGCTGCTAAGATTTAGACCGTCAGTAGGAAGCCCCGGTCGCCTCGCGGACACTCAGGGCGCGGCCGGGGTTACGCATGTAAAGGACCAGAGAGAAGCCGCTTGACCGAAAACACCAACGTCAACGGCTCGGCGCCCGGCGGCGCGAGCTACGGAGCCCAGGACATCACCGTGCTCGAGGGCCTCGAGGCGGTGCGCAAGCGCCCCGGCATGTACATCGGGTCGACGGGTCCGCGCGGCCTCCATCACCTCATCTACGAGGTCGTCGACAACGCGGTCGACGAGGCCCTCGCGGGCGAGTGCGACCTCGTCGAGATCACGATCCACCCCGACTCGAGCGTGACGGTCACCGACAACGGGCGCGGCATCCCAGTCGACATGCACGAAAAGCAGGGCAGGCCGGCGGCCGAGGTCGTGCTCACCGTGCTGCACGCGGGCGGCAAGTTCGGCGACGGCGGTGGCTACAAGGTCTCCGGCGGCCTGCACGGAGTCGGGGTGTCCGTCGTCAACGCGCTCTCGGAGTGGCTCGAACTGACGGTATGGCGCGACGGCTACGAGTGGCGCCAGCGCTACGAGCGCGGAGTGCCTACCGGCGCCCTCGAGCGCGGCGAGCCGACCGATCGCCGCGGCACGCGCATCACCTACCTCCCCGACCTCGAGATCTTCGAGACGATCGACTACGAGCACTCGACGCTCGAGCAGCGCTTCCGTGAGATGGCCTTCCTCACGCGCGGGCTGCAGATCGACTTCGCCGACGGGCGCGGCGAGGGCTCGCAGTGCTCGTTCCGCTACGAGGGCGGCATCCGCGACTTCGTCGCCTACCTGCACTCGCAGGGCACGCGCGAGCCGCTGCACAAGAAGATCGCCTACCTTGAGGACACGAACGACGTCGGCGACGTCGAGGTCGCGCTCCAGTGGAACGGCTCCTACCAGGAGTCGTTGCTCTCCTTCGCGAACAACATCAACACGCACGAGGGCGGGGCACACCTCTCAGGCTTCCGCTCGGCGCTCACGCGCACGGTCAACGCCTACGCGCGCGCCAAGGGCCTGCTCAAGGAGAAGGAAGAGAACCTCCAGGGCGAGGACGTGCGCGAGGGCCTCACGGCGATCATCTCGGTGAAGG